>NZ_JBJLRD010000035.1:0-46006 GCF_050871305.1 Kineococcus gypseus
GGCGGGGGCGGGGCCCCGCCGGCCCCCGCGCCCCCCCGCCCCCCCCCCCCCCCCCCCCCCCCCCCCCCCCCCCCCCCCCCCCCCCCCCCCGGCCGCGCCTCAGCACCAGCCGGTGTCGACGTGGCACTCGTCGGAGGGCCGGTGGCCCACCGGCGCGAGCGAGCCCGGCACCGTCGTGCCGAAGAGGTCGACCACGCCGCCGGCCGCCGGGCGCCCCGCACCGCTCCAGGCGACGGTGAGCTCGGCCACCAGCAGGCCCGCTCCGCAGTACAGGCCCGGTGGGCACACCGGCTGCTCCAGCGCCGCGACGGTGACGGCGCCGGCGGTGACCTGCGTGACGCTGACACCGCGCAGCACGACGCGACGTCCCGCCCCGGAGGTCTCGGACCGCACGGCGGAGATGGTCGTGGCGCAGTACGACGCCCCCTCGAACGGCACCGCCGAGCAGATCGTGGGGCTCGCGGTGGGCGTCGGCGTGGTGGTGGTCGGCGTCGGCGTCGGCGTGGGCGTCGGCGTCGGCGTCGTGGTGGGCGTCGTGGTGGGCGTCGTGGTGGGTGTCGTGGTGGGTGTCGGCGTGGGTGTCGTGGTGGGTGTCGGCGTGGGGATCCGCGTCGCCGGCGGTCGCCCGGGGCGGGGGGCGGCCGCGGCGGCGCCACCGGCCGCGGTGGCGCCGGAGCCCGCCCACGCGCCGGTGAGGAGGGCGCCGGCGAGGGCGGCGGCGGCGCCCGCCGCGGTGAGCGAGCTGCGCCTGCTGCGCACCGCCCCCCGCGGCGCGGCGGTGCGGGGACGACCCTGCAGGCCCATGTCCGGCTCCCTGCCTCGTGCTGCTCCCGGAGCGCCGGTCCCGACGCGCCGGTCCTGCTGCCCGGCCCCATGGTGGGAGCGCTGCGCACCTGCCGGCATCGCGGGTTTCCGTGACGGTGGGCGAGGGGACTGCGACCATGCGCTCATGCGTGGAGCGGCACGCTTCGTCCTGCTGGTCTCGGGCGCGCTCACCGCCGCCGCGGCCTGCGCGTCGCTGCTCTGGCTGGGGCTGCGCCACGGACGGGCCCCGGCGGCGCTGGTCCTCTCCGACGTGCTGCTGCCGGTGCCGTGGCTCACCGCCGGCGCGGTGCTGTGGTCGTGGCGCCCGCGCAGCCGCGAGGGACCGGCGATGCTGGTGCTCGGCGCAGCGGTCCTCGTCTCGGCCCCCGGCGGCCTGCAGCTGCCGCCCGGGACGCCCGGTCTGGCGCTCGCGCTGCACGCGGCTCCGCTCGCCTGGTGGGGGCAGTTCCCCGCCGCGGCGTGGGTGCTGCTGGGCTACCCGTCCGGACGGCTCGAGCCGGGTGTCGACCGCTGGGTGGTGGGTGCCGCGGTCGTGGTGGCCGGTGCGGCGGCCACCGCGGTGCTGCTCGGCCCATCCGGCGCCGCCGCGGGGGCGTGCGCGGCCGGGTGCTCCCCGCAGCCCACCGCGGTGCGGGGGGGCGAGCCGGTGCCCGTCGGCGGGGCCCACGCCGCCCTGGGGGTCCTCGCGGTCCTCACCGGTGCGCGGTGCCTGCGGCGGCTGGCACCCCCGTACCGGCACCGCTGGACGACCGCGGCCGCCGCCGCCCTCGGCGCGCCCGCCGTCGGGCTGGCGCTGCTGCCCTCCGCCGGCGGCAGCACCGCCGCGCTGGTCACGCAGTACACCGGCGGGTGGGTGCTGTCCCTGGTGCTGCCGGTGGCGATCGTGGCCGGTCTGATGCGGCAGCGGCTGGCGTTCGCGGCGGTGACCGACCTGCTGCCCACGATCTCGCGGATGGCCGTCCCGCAGCTGCAGCGAGCGCTGGCCACCGTGCTGGACGACCCGTGCGTGCGCCTGCAGGTGCCCGCCGGCGCCCCGGCGCGGCCCGGCGTGGACGGTGCACCCCGCGGCCCGCGCGAGCACGGCCCGCGCGAGCACGGCCCGCACGAGCACAACCCGCACGAGCACGGCCCACGGGGCGCCGGCGGCTCCCGCCCGGAGCGCCCGGGCGCCGCGCGCCGGGGAGGTCCGGCCCTCGAGCGCGTGGCGGTGGGGGACCCGCCCCTGGCCTGGCTGGTGCACCGCGCGCGCGGGCCCGAGCACGCCGAGCTGGTCGCGGCGGTGACCGCCGCCGCGGCGCTGGCGCTGGGCAACGCGGACCTGCAGGAGCGGCTGCGCCGGCGGCTGCGCGAGGTGCGCGCCTCGCGCCGGCGCCTGGTCAGCGCCGCCGAGCGCGAGCGGGTGCGCATCGAGCGCGACCTGCACGACGGCGCCCAGCAGCACCTCATCGCCGCCGGCATGCGCCTGGCGGTGCTGCGCGAGCGGCTGCGGCGCGCCGGCTGGCAGCCCTGGCACGAGGTGGAGGCGGTCGACGAGGCCCTGCGCGCGGCGATCACCGAGCTGCGCAGGCTCGCCCACGGGGTGCGCCCGGCCGAGCTGACCGGCGGGGGGCTGCCCCTGGCGCTGCCGGCGCTGGCGCGCACCGCGCTCAACCCGGTGCACCTGCACGTGCGGGTGGAGGGGCGTGCGCCGCTGGAGGTGGAGGCGGCGGCCTACTACGTGGTCTCGGAGGCGCTGCAGAACGCCGCCAAGCACGCGCCGGGCGCCCGCGTGCACGTGGACGTGCACCGCGACGGCGACCTGCTGCGGGTGCGGGTGCGCGACGAGGGACCCGGTGGCGCCGACGCCGCCGGCGCGGGCCTGCAGGGTCTGCGCGACCGGGTCGGCGCGCTCGACGGCCGCTTCGCGGTGACCGCCGGGCCGGGCGGGGCGGGTACCGCGGTGCTGGCGGAGCTGCCGTGCGGGTGATCGTCGTGGAGGACTCCGTGCTGGTGCGCGAGGGGCTGCGCGCCCTGCTGGTCGCCGCCGGGCACGAGGTGCTCGCCGCCCTGGAGCGCCCCGGTGCGGTGCCGGCCCTGGTGCGCACCGCCGCGCCCGACGTGCTCGTCGTGGACATCCGCCTGCCCCCGAGCCACACCGACGAGGGCCTGCGCCTGGCCGAGCAGGTGCGCGCGATCGACCCGCGGGTGGCGCTCGTGGTGCTGTCCCAGCACGTCGTGGTGGAGTACGCGCTGCGCCTGCTGGGCGAGCCCGCCGGCGGGCGCGCGTACCTGCTCAAGGACCGGCTGGTGCAGCCGCAGCAGCTGCTGGAGGCGGTGCAGCGCGCCGTCGAGGGTGGCACCGTCGTCGACCCGGCGCTCGTGGAGGAGCTGGTGCGGGCCCGCTCGCGCAGCGGGGCGCTCGCCGTCCTCTCCCGGCGCGAGCGCGAGGTGCTGGCCCTGATGGCGCAGGGCCTGTCGGACCGCGGCATCGCCGAGCGGCTGCGGGTGTCGCTGAACACCGTGGGCACCCACGTGCAGCACGTGTTCGCCAAGCTGGCGATCCCCGCGGGGGCGGACCAGAACCGCCGCGTCCACGCGGTGCTGGCCCACCTCGGGCGGACCTGAGCGCGGTCGGCCGGCAGCCCGCGCGGGTCACCGGTTCCCGTGATGGCGCGCGGGCGGCGCGGGTGCAGGCTGCTCACCGCGCCGCGCAGCACCGGCACCGGCGCCCGAACCCGGCAGCGAGGAGAGGGACGATGAGCGCGCAGACGGACCCGGCGACGGGGGCGGACGACGCGGACCGCCGCATCGCCGAGCTGGAGGACTCGCTCGAGCGCTTGACGCAGCAGGTCCACCGGCTGCTCGAGGAGCGCGAGCGACCGACGGGCCGCGGGGCGGCGGCACCCGCCGTGAGCACCGTGAGCACCGTGAGCACCGTGAGCGCCGCGCCCGCCGCGAGCGCCGTCGCGGACGGCGCGCCGGCGCACCGCGGCGGGACGACGCGGCGGGGTCTGCTGACGGTGCCGGCCGCGGCGCTGGCCACGGTGGCCGGCGTGGCCGGGGCGCTGGCCACCGCGCGCCCGGCCGCGGCCGCCGACGGGCAGCCGCTCGTGCTGGGGGAGGAGAACACCTCCTCCACGACGACGGTGCTGGAGAGCACCGCCGACGTCGACGTGCAGCTGGGCGCGGAACCCGGTGACCTGCTGCAGCTGAGCGCCTCCGGCCTCTCGGCGCAGACGGCCGACGGGTACGGCACCGCGCTCACCGGGCGCAGCGTCGACGTGGACGCCCCCGACGCGACCGCGGTGAGGGTGCACCTGTCGAACCACGGCGAGGCCTACGGCTACAGCAGTTCCCTGAGCGTCGGGGGCGGGTCCACGCTGACCGTCAGCGGGGCGCAGGGCGGGATGTTCACCATGGGAGGTCGCCCGGCCGTCACCGCGGACTCGCGGGGCTGCCCGGCGGTGGTCGTCAGGACGGTCGACGGCTTCCTGCGCACCGGCGACGACACCAGCGAACCCATCCCCGGCACCGGGATCGACACCGCCGCCGACGGGGAGGGCACCGGCCTGTCGACGAGCGCGGAGCTGGGGCGGGCGCTGACGGCGAGCACGACGTCGACGGAGTCGGCCACCGACGCGGTCGCGGTCACCCACGCCGGGCGCGGGCGGGCGCTGCTGGCCACCAGCACGAACACCGCCAACGGCATGGGCGCGATCACCGGGGTCAACGACGGCCTCGGGGCGGGGGTGTGGGGCCACCAGCCCAACACCGCCTCCACCGAGGCCGCGGTGGTGGGCTGGTCCGAGGGCACCGCCGGCCGCGGCGGGCGCTTCCGCGGCCGGGCCGCCCAGGTCCGGCTGATGCCCGGGCTCGCCCCCACGCACCCGGCGTCCGGCCTGGCCGGGGACCTCTACGTCGACAGCGCCAACCGGCTGTGGTTCTGCGCCGGGGGCACGGCGTGGAGGCAGCTCGCGTGAGGGCGCGTCCCCGGCGGACGCGGCTGCGGCGGCGCGCGCTCGTGACGGCCCGGTGCACCACCGCGCCTCAGCGCAGCAGCGGCTCCAGCCGGGTCAGCCACGCCCCGACGGGTCCCAGGTCGAGCAGGCCCGATCCGGCGCCGGCCCGCTCCGAGGCGCTGCCCGACAACCCCCGGTGGGCGCGCCCGGCGAGCTCGGGCGAGCCGAGCCGCAGCGCTGCGTGGGCGACCAGCGCCCAGCGCACCTCGCGCAGGTGGTCCGCCGGCGGCTCGGGCAGGGCGCCGGCCAGCCGCAGCGCACGCCGCGGGTCACCGCCGTCGAGGGCGAGGACCGGCTCCACCCACGGCAGGTGCGGCCCCCACCCGCCGTCCGCAGCGGGGTCCGGCAGCGCCCGCCCGGTGCCGTCCCGGCGCCCGCCGGCGCCCGAGGGGCGCGGGCGGTCGTGGCGCAGCCGCAGGCACAGCAGCGCCAGCGGCAGCAGGCCCTCGCGCACCCCGGGCATGTGCACCCGGGACAGTTCCCGGTCGGCGCCCCGGTAGGCCGCGGCCGCCTGCGCGGCGGTGGAGGTCTGCGCGGTGCGCATCGCCCAGAACCAGGCGGTCAGCATGCGCGCGACCGGTGAGCCGTGCGCGTCGCCGGCCGCCTCCGCCGCGCGCGCGTACCGCTCGGCGTCCGCGAAGGCGCCCGTGGCGGCGCTCGCCTGCAGGCGCACCAGGTGCCCGAGCACCGTGAAGGCGCCCAGGTCGTGGCGCAGCGCGAGCTCGGTGATCTCGGCGCCGATGCGCTCGCGCTCGCCGGCGGCGCCGGGGCGCTGGAAGGACTGCACGAAGCGGGCGTCCAGCGCCAGCAGGAGCACCACGGGGTCGCCCAGCGTGCGGGCGGTGCGCTCGGCCTCCAGCGCCGCCTGCAGCGCCCAGCCGTCCCGGGTGCCGCGGTGCTCCAGGGCCAGCACCGCCAGCAGCCGGGCCCGCAGCGCCGGGCCCGCCCGATCGCCGAGGCGCTCCAGCGTGCGGCGGGTCAGCGCCACCACGGCGGCGGCCGCGACTGGGTCGTCGCTGCGGGTCCACACGGTCGGCACGTCGTAGGCGCCCAGCAGGCGCGCGGTCAGCAGCGCGTCCCCGCTCGCCTCGGCGGCCAGGGCGGCCTCCAGCCGCCGGTGCTGCGCCGCGGCGAGGTTCTGCCCGCCCGCGTAGGCGAGGGTGCGGGCGAGGTCGACGCTGGTGCGCAGGCGCCCGCTCTCGCCGGGCGGCAGCTCGACCACCACCCGGTCGGCTCCCCGGGTGGCGACGCGGGCGTCGTCGCCCTCGCGCGCGCCCGGCAGGTCCAGGTGGGGGGCGCGGGTCAGGACGTCGCGTTCGAGCTGCACCAGCTCCGGGCCGGGGTCGAGGCCGAGCTCGCCGGCCAGCAGGGCGCGGGCGCGGCGCAGCACCGCCAGGGCCTCGCCCCGGCGGCGCTCGCGGTACAGCGCCAGCGCCAGGTCGGCCCAGCCGCGTTCGCGCCAGGGCCGGGAGCGGGTGTGGGCGTCCAGCACGCCGACGGCCTCCGCGGAGCGGTCCAGCCGCAGCAGCGCGGCGGCGTAGCGCTCGGTGGCCCGGGCGTGCAGCTCGCCGAGGTGCTCGCGCTCGGCCAGGACCCACTCGCGCCCGGGCAGGTCCGCGTACGGCTGCCCGCGCCAGTCGGCCAGCGTCGCCCCCAGCCGTGCCAGCAGCCGTGCTGCGTCGTCCGCGCCGTCGCCGGCGCCGGGGCCGGTGGGGGCGGTGGTCGGTGCCGCCTCCAGCCGTGCGGCGTCCAGGGCGCCGGCGTCCAGGCGCAGGGCGTACCCCGCTCCGGTGGTCAGCAGGGTGCGCGGCGGGGTGCGCGGCGCCCGCTCGGGCTCCAGGCGGCGGCGCAGCTCGCCGACGGCCGTGGCCAGCGCGCCGCGGGCGCCGGGCGGCGGCTGCTCCCACAGGTCCCGCACGAGCGCGGCCGTCGTGACGGCGCGCCCCCGGGCGGCGGCCAGCCGCCCGAGCAGCTCGCGCTGGCGCGGACCGCCCAGCGCCACCTCGACGCCGTCGCGGCGGGCGCGCAGCGGGCCGAGGACGTCCACCTGCAGCACCACGGTCCCATCCTGCCCAGCCGCACGGGCACCGCGGCACCGGAGCCGCCGCTGCGGACCGCGAGCAGCGCTGATCGAGCGCTGATCGAGCGGGGGGAGCATCGCGGCGTGACCACCGCGACCCCGCACGACACCCCCTCCGGCGCCCCCTCCGGCGCCGCTCCCGACGCCCCCTCCGGCGACCTCGTCATCGACGGCTTCACCTCCCGCTCCGTGGAGGTCGCCGACGGCGTGCACCTGCGCGTGGACCTGTCCCACGAGCCGTCCGCGCCCGACCGCCCCACCAGCGCGGTGGTGCTCCTGCACGGCTTCCCGCAGACCCGGCACACGTGGCGGCACGTGGCGCCGCGCCTGGCCGGCGAGCACTTCGTGGTCTGCCCCGACCTGCGCGGCTACGGAGCCAGCAGCAAACCGCCGGCCACCGCGCCGGACGTGTACTCCAAGCGGACCATGGCCGCCGACGTCCTCGCCCTCGCCGACGTCCTGGGCGTGGAGCGCTTCGTCGTGGTCGGGCACGACCGCGGCGCCCACGTCGCCTTCCGCGCGGCCCTGGACCACCCGGGGCGGGTCAGCCACCTGGCCTGCCTGGACGTGCTGCCCACCGTGGAGACGTGGGACGTCCTGCACGGCAGGGGGGCCGCGGTGGCCTTCCACCTGTACCTGATGGCGCAGCCGCCGGGGCTGCCCGAGGCGGTGATCCGCGCCAGCGCCGACGCCTTCTTCGGCCACTTCCTCGACGTGTGGACGAAGGACCCCGCGGCCATCGGGCCGCGGGTGCGCGAGCACTACCTGCGCGCCAGCCGCGAGGCCGTCGACTCGATCGTGGCCGACTACCGCGCGCTCGCCGGCATCGACGTCGAGCACGACCTGGCCTCCCGGGAGGCCGGGCACCGGTTGCGGGTGCCGGTGACGGTGCTGCAGCAGGACTGGGGCGCCCAGCTGGGCTTCGACGCCGCGGCCCTGTGGCGGCCGTGGGCCCCGGACCTGGAGCACCTGACGACCACCGCGGGGCACTTCATGGCCGAGGAGGCACCCGGGGAGGTCGTCGAGGTGATCCGTGCCCTGGCGCGCCGCTGACCGCGCCCACCGGCCCCGCTCGGCCACCGGCTACTCGAGGTCGTGCGGCGCTGCCGGACGCGTGAGCCGCAGCGTCGCCTCGTAGACGCTGCGCCTGCGTCGCCCGGCGAGCTGCCCGCGCGCCACCCCGACGTCCTCGACGGCGTGCAGCGCGGGGGAGGCCAGCGCCCAGTACTGCACCAGGGCCAGGATCGCCGCGAGGACGTGGGCGGCGGGCATCCCGGTGGCGAGCGCGCCGGCGCGCTGCGCGGCGTCGATCGCGTGCACCTTGTCCCGGTAGGAGGCCAGCTCGGGTTCCGAGGAGGCGGACTCGACCCCCCGCTCCAGGGTGCGCCAGGTGAACAGCCGCAGCAGCTCCGGGCGCTGGTCCAGGTAGTCGAACAGGTCCGCGGCGTAGGTCGGCAGGTCCTCGACGGTGAAGGGCACGCCGTCGATCAGTGCTTCGAGGTGCTGCTCCAGCACGGTGTCGAAGAGCGTCTCCTTGTCGACGAAGTACACGTAGATCAGGCGCTTGTTCGAGCCCGCCCGCTCGGCGATGCGGTCGACCCGGGCGCCGGCCAGGCCGTGCTGCTGGAACTCCTCGAACGCCGCGGACAGCAGGCGCGCCCGGGTGGCCCGTGCCTGCCGCTGCTTGCCGGTGAGCTCGGCGGGCTCGTCGACCGGGTCCGCCTTCGATGTGGTGCTCGTCACATTCATCTCCTGCCTATCTTCCCTAACCAGTTGGAGAACTTGCGTGCTACGGTCTTCCCATCATAACCGATCAGTTACTGAAGGAGACGTCATGACCGGCACGTGGCTCATCACCGGCACCTCCAGCGGCTTCGGCCGGCAGCTCACCGAGCAGCTGCTCGAGCGCGGCGACACCGTCGCCGCCACCCTGCGCACCCCCGCCCGCCTGGACGACCTGGCCGCCCGCCACGGCGCGCGGCTGTGGCGCGCCCCGCTGGACGTCACCGACAGCGCCGCCGTGCGTGCCGTCACCGACGCCGCCTTCTCCGCGCTCGGACGCATCGACGTGGTCGTCTCCAACGCCGGCTACGGCCTCTTCGGCGCTGCCGAAGAGCTGACCGACGCGCAGGTCGAGCGTCAGCTGGCCACCAACGTCACCGGCGCCATCGCGCTGGTCCGCGCGGCGGTCCCGCACCTGCGCGCCCAGGGCGGGGGGCGGATCCTGCAGGTGGCCTCCATGGGCGGCCAGCTCGCCTTCCCCGGCATGTCGCTCTACCACGCGAGCAAGTGGGCCGTCGAGGGCTTCATCGAGGCCCTGGCCCCGGAGGTGGCCCCCTTCGGGATCACCGCCACGCTCATCGAGCCCGGCATGGCCCGCACCGGCTTCGGCGGCCCCTCCGCCGACGTCGCGCCCGCGCTGGCCGTCTACGAGGGCACCCCGGCCGCGCAGTTCGTGCGCGGGGAGGGCATCCCGCGCGAGGCGATGCCCGGGGACCCCGCCAAGATGGCCGCGGCGATGATCCGCGTCGCCGAACTGCCGCAGCCCCCGCTGCGCCAGGCGCTGGGCTCGGACGCCGACGCCATGATCCGCGCCGCCCTGACCCAGCGGCTGGCCGCCATGGACGCCCAGCGCGAGATCGCCCTGAGCACCGACGCCGACGACTTCACCGCCGCCGCGTCCGCGGCCCCCGAGCCCACCGGCGTCTGAGCCCCCACCCCGGCCCGGCTCCGGACGCACCACCACCGCCCCCCCGCGCTCACCGCTGGACGATCACCGACCCGGCGAGGGCGCCGGCTCCAGGACGGGGGAGGGGCGCACAGGAGAAGCACATCCACTGGATCACACGAAGGGAACGGTCGTGGCGAGCATCGAGCAGCTCATGACGGCGAACCTGCTGGACATCTTCAACGAACGGGACGCTGATCGCCGCCGGGCGGCGATCACCAGGACCTGGGCGCCCGAGGGACGTTTCAACTCCCCCGACGGGTCCGTGTCGGTCGGGCACGACGCCCTGCACGCCAAGGTGCAGGAGATCCTGGACACGGGCGAGGGCCTGGAGTTCACCGCGGCCGGCCCGACCCTCGTCAACCAGGACCTGGGCTACGTGGCCTGGAACTTCGGGCTGCCCGGCGAGCAGCCCGTCCTGCGGGGCGTGGACGTGGCTCACGTCCAGGACGGGCGGATGGTCAGCCTCTACACGCTGCTGCTGGCGGACTGACCGCCGCTCAGCCCCACCGCTGCGGCCCACCCGCGCCCCGAGCTCGCTCGCCGACCTCGGCCGTACGCCTGCTCCAGCCCTGCAGCACTCCCCGTGAGCCTCGAGAGGCCATCGTCCACGACCGTGAGGAAGAGCATGTCCCAGTTCATCGAGCCCACCGACACCCGCTACGACGAGCGCTCGAGGGCGCTCGTGCAGGTCGGGCGAGACGCCATCGCCCGGGAGGACCCGGCCGTGCTGCGGGAGTGCTTCAGTGAGGGCTTCAGGTTCCACGGTCCTGGCGTCGAACTCGACTTCTCGGGACTCGAGACCTTCTTCGCCCGGATGCGTTCCGCCTTCAGCGGGTTCTACTGCGAGCGGTACGACATCGTGTCGTCCGGAGACCTCGTGGGGTGTCGCACCGAGATGGGTGGCACCTTCGACGGGCCGTTCGAGGTGCCGCCCTTCGGCGCTGTCCAGCCCCACGGTGGCAGGTTCACGCTGTCGCTGATCAACATGTTCCGCTACGACGAGGACGGCAAGCTCGCCGAGGAGTGGGTGCAGTACGACAACCTCGAGACGCTGCGTCAGCTCGGCGTCGAACTGGCACCTCGGTCGTGACGCCGGGCGCCGACGCCGACGACCCCACCGCCGCCGCGTCCACGGCCCCCCGGCTCACCACCGTCCGACCTCCCGCACCTCAGCCCCGCGCCTCAGCCCGGCCCACCGCGCACGACCACCGCCCCCCGAGGAGGAACCCACCATGAGCACCGCCACGAGCACCGCCACCGCCACCAGCACCAGCCGCTTCACGGGCACCACCGTCGTGATCACCGGTTCGGCCGGTGCGCTGGGGCAGAGCCTGGTGCGCCAGTTCGCCGCCGCCGGCAGCGACGTCGTCGCCACGGCACGTCGGGCCGACGCCCTCGCCGGCCTCGTCGAGGAGGTCGGCGACGAGCACGTCCTCGCCACCCCGCTGGACGTGACCGACCCCGGCAGCTGGGCGAGCGCCGTCGCCGCCGCCGAGGAGCGCTTCGGCCGGCCGGTGACCGTGCTGGTCAACAACGCCGCACGCCTGATCCCCGGCACCACCGAGTCCATCACCTCCGAGCAGTTCCAGGAGGTGCTGCAGACGAACCTCTTCGGCGCCCTGCACGGCGTGCGGGCCGTGCTGCCCTCGATGCGCCGCGCCGGCGGCGGCTCGATCGTCAACGTCAACTCCATCTCCGGCCTGGTCGGCGCCCCGGGCCTCATCGCGTACTCCTCCAGCAAGTGGGCCGTCCGCGGGATGACGCAGACCATGGCCAAGGAGCTGGCGCGCGAGAACATCCGCGTCAACGGCGTCTTCCCCGGCATCATCGACACCCCCCTGGCCCACGACCCCGTCACCGGTGACGAGCTGGTGCCGGTCGACACCTTCGCCATCCCCCGCCAGGCCGGCGTGGAGGAGATCGGGCGCTACGTCCTCTTCGCAGCGGTGGACGCCACCTTCACGACCGGTGGTGAGTTCCCCGCCGACGGCGGTTTCCTGCTGGGACCGATCGCCTGACCGCGCAGCACACCCCCACGAGCAGCACACCCCTGGAGAGGAAGAACAGCCATGACCGTCAACCAGCAGTGGTTGATCGCCCGCCAACCGCGAGGACCGCTGCGCCCCAGCGACTTCACCTGGCGCGAGAGCCCGCTGGAGCCCCTGGGCCCCGGCATGGTCCGCACCCGCGTGCTGTACGCCTGGCTGGACCCCACCAACCGGGTGTGGTTCTCCCGCGGCAGCTACCTGCCCCCGCTGGTCGTGGGGGACGTGATGCGCGCCGTCTGCATCGGGGTGGTGGAGGAGTCGAACAACCCCGCGCTGCAGCCGGGCACCACCGTCACGGGTTTCATGGGCTGGCAGACCCGCTCCACCAGCGACGGCTCGGACCTCACGGTGCTGCCCGAGCTGCCGGGGCTGCCGCTGACCGCGCACTTCGGCCTGCTCAGCCACATCGGGCTGGCCGCCTACCACGGCGTGGTGGACATCGGCAGGCCGCAGCCGGGGCAGACCGTGGTGGTCTCCGCCGCCGCCGGGGCCGTGGGCAGCCTGGCCGGTCAGATCGCCAAGATCGCCGGCGCCCGCGTCATCGGCATCGCGGGGGGTCCGGAGAAGTGCCGCAGGATCACCGAGGACCTGGGCTTCGACGCCGCGATCGACTACAAGGGCGAGGACGTCGTCGCCGCCCTGCGGCGGCTGTGCCCCGACGGGGTGGACGTGTACTTCGACAACGTCGGCGGGGCGGTGCTCGACGCCGTCCTGGGCGAGATCAACGACTTCGGGCGCGTCGTGGCGTGCGGGATGATCGGCGAGTACGACGAGAGCGGCCAGGGGCACGTCTTCACCAACCTCAGCAACCTGGTCAACCGCCGCACCACCCTGCAGGGCTTCATCGTCCTGGACCACCTCGACCTCGTCGAGGTGGCCTACCCGCGCCTGCTGGACTGGCACGCCGCCGGCCGGCTGCAGTACGCCGTCGACGTGGTGGACGGCCTGGAGAACGTCCCCGCGGCGCTGGGCAGGCTCTTCGAGGGCACCAACTCCGGCAAGCTGATCGCGCGGATCTCCACCGACGAGGGCGCCGACGCCCGCTGAGCCCCGGGGACCCGTGCCTGCAGGCGGGCGGTCTTCAGGCGGGCGGCCAGACGCGCAGGGCGGCGTCGGCGACCGCCAGCAGCTCATCGCGCCCGGTGCCGCCGGCCGCCTGGACGGCGATCCCGTTGGCGACGGTCATCAGGAACCGGGCCAGCAGCTCCGGGTCGGAGCTCGGGGGCAGGTCGCCCTCGTCCCGGGCCCGCCGCAAGCGCTCGGCCAGGCGGGAGCACGCGTCGTTGCGCCAGGCGGCCAGCAGGTCGCGGACGGCCCGGTCGGCGGGAGCCGTGGCCAGGGCGCCCTGGGTGCCCAGGCACCCCTGGGGCCGGCCGCTGCCGGTGGTGGTGTCCACCGCCCCGTGCAGGACGGCGGTGGCCACCGCCTGGGCGGTGGGCTCCGCGAGGGCTCGCGTCGCGTAGGCCGCCGGTCCTGCGGAGTAGCGCTCCAGGGCGGCGCGGAACAGGTCCTCCTTGTTGCCGAAGGCGGCGTACATGCTCGGGCGGGTGATGCCCATGGCGGCCGTCAGGTCGCTCAGGCTGGCGCCCTCGTAACCCCGTTCCCAGAACACCAGCAGGGCCTGCTCGAGAGCCTGGTCGGCGTCGAACCCCCGCGGCCGCCCAGGTGCCGCCTTCCGAGTCACCGCCACGGCCGTCAGCATAGTCCGCCCCGTCCGGGCGGGAGCCGTGCTACGGTCTTTTCATACCGATCGGTACACATCTACGTCGGAGGAGCTGGACCCCATGGGGTACTTCGAGGGCAAGACCGCGGTGGTGACCGGCGGCAGCGCCGGCATCGGGCTGGCCACCGCGAAGCGGCTGGCCGCCGAGGGCGCGCACGTCTTCATCACCGGGCGCCGCCGGGAGGAGCTGGACAAGGCGGTCGCCGACATCGGCGACGCCACGGCGGTGGTCGGCGACGTCAGCGTCGCCGCGGACGTCGAGCGCCTCTACCAGCGCGTGAGCGAGCGCGGGCAGGGCCTGGACGTGCTGTTCGCCAACGCCGGCACCAACCACCTCGCCACGTTGGAGGAGCTCACCGAGGAGTCGCACGACCGCCTCTTCGACGTCAACGTCAAGGGAACCTTCCTCACCGTGCAGAAGGCCCTGCCCCTGCTCAACCGCGGCGCGTCGGTGGTGCTCATGGCCTCCACCGCCGCCGGCAGCGGCACGCCCGCCCAGGGCGCCTACGGCGCGACCAAGGCGGCCGTGCGCTCCTACGCGCGCACCTGGGCCAACGAGCTCAGCAGCCGGGGCGTGCGGGTCAACGTCGTCTCCCCGGGACCGGTGGACACCCCGCTGTGGGAGGAGGTCTTCGGCGAGCGCGCCGAGGACGTGAAGACGGCCATCGCGGCCGGGCTGCCCGCCCAGCGCATCGCCGACCCCGACGAGGTCGCCGCCGCCGTCACCTTCCTCGCCTCCCCGCAGAGCAGCTTCGTCTACGGCGTCGAGCTCCACGTCGACGGCGGCATGAACCAGGTGTGACCCCCCTGGTCACGCCACGCCCCCCGCGCCGGACCCCCTCACGCCCCTGGCGGTGGCGACCCGAGCCGGGTCCGCGCCCGCGCGAGCTCCGGAGAGGACGACCACCGGCATGAACCACCCCATCGGCGTCGGTGTCGTCGGGCTCAGCGCCCGGGGCGGCTGGGGAGCCGGCGCGCACCTGCCGGCGATGGCCGCCGCCGGCGGCTTCGAGCTGCGGGGTCTGGTGGCGAGCTCGCAGGGCTCGGCCCGGGCCGCCGCCCGGCGGTTCGGGGTGCCCGCGCACGACTCGGTCGCGCAGCTGGCCGCCGCGGAGGACGTCGAGCTCGTCGTGGTCACGGTGAAGACCCCGGCGCACCGCGAACTCGTCCTGCCCGCGCTCGCCGCCGGGAAGCCCGTCTTCTGCGAGTGGCCGTTCGCCGTCGACCACCCGGAGGCGGTGCGGATGGCCACCGCGGCGTCGGGCGTGCCGACGTTCGTGGGTCTGCAGGGCCGGTCCTCGCCGCGCTTCCGGTGGCTGGCCGACCTGGTCGCCGACGGGTACGTCGGCGAGGTGCTGTCGGTGACCGTCCTCTCGACGGTCGCGGAGTGGGGCTCTCCCGTGTCCGAGCGCATGGCGTACACCCTCGATCGCGAGCAGGGCGCGACGATGCTCGCGATCGCCTTCGGTCACGCCATCGACCCGGTGCTCATGGTGACCGGCGAGCTGCGCGACGTCGTCGCCACGACGGCGGTCCGCCACCCCCGGGTGCCCCTGGCCGGCACGGGGCGGTACGTGCCCGTGACGGCGGACGACCAGATCGCGATCTCCGGGACGCTGCCGGGCGGAGCCGTCCTCTCCGCCCACCAGAGGGGCGGCACCGCCTCCGGCCCCGGGTTCTCGCTGCGGATCGACGGCACCGCGGGAACCCTGGTGGCCACGGCCGCCGACCACCCCCACCTCGTGCCGCTGACCGTCCGTGGCGCGCGGGGGAGCGGGGAGCCGGCGACGCTGGCGCTGCCGGCGGGGTACGACGCGTTCCCCCGGTTCGACGGCACCGTCATCCACACCCTGGTCCACGCGTACGCGGGCATCGGGGAGGGGCTGCGCGGCGGTGCCCGCACCGTCCCGGACTTCGCGCACGCCGCGCAGCGTCACGGGCTCCTCGACGCCGTCGTGCGCTCGTCGGCCACCGGACGGCGCGTCGAGCTCTGAAGCGGCCCCGCCACCCCGCTCCCGCTGCGGGTGGGCCGCGAGCACTGCGCCCGACGCCTCGGCGACGAGCGTCCGGCCACCGCACCGCTGCCGGCCGACGGCGTCACGGCCGTCTCCGGAGCACCACTTCTCGCACACCGCTGCGGCGCTGCGTCAGCGCACAGCCACACCCCTGGAGGAAACAGCGTGGATCAGCTCACCGGCAAGACGGCGGTGGTCACCGGCGGCAGCAGCGGGATCGGGCTGGCGGCGGCGCGACGGCTCGCCGCCGAGGGTGCGCACGTCTTCATCACCGGTCGGCGCGAGGACGAGCTCCGGGCGGCGGCGGACGCGATCGGTGCGGCGACCGCGGTGCCGGGTGACGTCGCCGATCCAGCCGACCTGGACCGGCTCTACGACGCGGTCCGCGCCCGGGGCGAGGGGCTGGACGTGTTGTTCGCGAACGCGGGTGCAGCCGGGTTCGCGACCCTGGCGGAGACGACCGTGGAGCACGTCGACCAGATCCTCGGGGTCAACCTCCGGGGCACCCTGTTCACCGTGCAGAAGGCGCTGCCCCTGCTCAACGAGGGAGCCGCCGTCATCGTCAACTCCTCCGTCCGCGCCGACGACGGGGTCGAGGGGTTCGGGACCTACGCCGCCTCGAAGGCGGCCTTGCGCTCCTACACCCGGACCTGGGCCAACGAGCTCAAGGGGCGAGGCGTCCGGGTGAACGCGATCTCCCCCGGCCCCATCGACACCCCCGCGCTCTCGGGGCTGGTGTCCGCGGAGGAGCTCGAGACGGTCCGCAGCGAGTTCGCGGCGAAGGTCCCGCTGGGCCGCATGGGAACCGCCGAGGAGGTCGCCGCCGCGGTCGCCTTCCTCGCCTCGGACCAGAGCACGTTCGTGCTCGGCGCCAACCTCTACGTCGACGGCGGGGAGAACCAGGTGTGAGGTCGCACTCCCCGCACGGCGCTCGTGCGGCGGTGGCCCGGCCGGCCGCTCCGCCCCCGGCCGGGCACGGCGCCGTCGCGTCACCGACGTCGCGCTGAGCCCGCGGGGCGGGGACGTGGTGCGCCAGGCGACGCCGAGCCACGTCGCGCTCGTCGAGCGCCTCTTCTTCGACGGTCTCGACCCCGCCCTGCTCGCCCCGCTGCGCAGCGGCCTGGAGCAGATCCACGACCAGGTCGTCGCCAACGGCACGCTGCCGCCGCCTCCCGGCCGCCAGACGCGCTGGCGCGGGTGAGCCGAGCGGCCGCTCAGGCCGGCGCCGCTCCGGCCGGGACGACGGGCAGCACCTGCTCGGCCACCCGCCACCACCGCTCGTGCAGGTCGTGGTAGCGGTTGCCCGGTTCCGTGCGGCCCTGCCACGGCTTGTCGATGATGTAGTGCAGGTTCTTCACCTGCCGCTCGTCCCACACCGAGGGGTGCTGGTGCGAGAGGGTCTTCAGCGCGTTGTAGACGTACGGCAGCGGCCGCCACCGGCCCGCGAAGGACTCGTTGAGGAAGTCCTGCTCGGCGAACTGGTAGCGGGTGAGGTCGCTCAGGCCGTGCAGGCGGGTCAGCAGCGCGTCGAGGACCGCCTCGTCCGGCTCGAGGACGAGGAACCCGCCGTTGAAGTAGTTGTCCACCACGCCCGGCTCCTCGGTGTGCTCCAGGCCGCGGCAGTGCGTGTAGAAGCAGTTCTGCGGCGTCCAGCTCGCCGGGTAGCTGGCGATGCGGTTGGGGTTGCACCGGCACGCGTGGCAGGCCGCCAGGCCGCCCTCGGGCAGCTCCAGGGTGAACAGCTCGTCCATGTTCGCCACCACGAGCATGTCGGCGTCCAGCACGACCAGCCGCTCGAACTCCACCAGGCCCCAGGCGGCGAGCTTCGTCCAGACCTCCACGAACCGCTCGTTGGCGTAGTTCGCCTCCAGCCGGCTGTCCGGGCGCAGCACGCCGACCTCGCGCACCAGGCACCCGTCGTCCAGGAGCGCCCGGCGGCTGGGCTCGTCGACGTCGGCGGTCACCATCACCACCAGCGGGTGCTCGCTGCTCGAGCGGCGCAGCGAGGCGTGCAGGACGCGCACCCCCACCAGGTAGTCCGGTTTCGTCAGCAGCGTGGCCCAGGCCTTCATCGGGGTCTCCTCGTCGGTTCGGGAGGCGTGCGGTGCAGCGGTCGTGCGGTGCGGCGGTGGCCGGGCGGTGGGCCCGCCGGGCCGCGCCTCAGCCGAGCAGGCGGTCGGTGAAGGCGTTGGCGAAGCGGTGCTGCGGGTCCAGCTCCTCGCGCACCCCGCGGAAGTCGTCCCAGCGGGGGTACAGGGCGGGCCAGTCGTAGAGGGCCTCGTCGAAGTACTTGCCCCAGTGCGGCCGCGCGCCCTCGGCGGCGAGGACCTCCTCCACCGAGCGCAGGAAGTCCATCCCGCCCGCGGAGAGCGTGCCGTCCTCGGCGTAGTACACGACGAAGCCGAAGTAGCACGTCTCCCGCCCGTGCGCCGGGCTGAGCCAGGCCGTGGACGGGCCGGTGCAGCGCAGGATGATCGGGTAGTGCATGTGCGGGTTCGTCCGCGCGTGCCACTCGCGCAGCACCGCGACGACGTGGTCGACCCGGTCCAGCGGCACGGCGACCTCGACGTTGATCTGCGGCGTGGCGATGCCCCGGCAGAACACCTGGTAGACGTCGCCCGTCACGTCGGAGAAGTCCTTGAACCGGTTCACCGTGCGGTACGGCTTGCCCTGCGCGTCGCTGATCCGGGTGTCGCCGCGCATGGTGCTCAGGGCCGCGTCGACCGCGCGGTTCACCGCGTCGCTGGTGCCGGGGTGCTCGACGAGGCGGCCCCCGCCGGCGCGGTGGGCCAGCGCGGCCGCGGTGTCGGCCTCCTGCGCGTTCCACACGTGGACGACGTCCTCCCCGGGGAACCACCACGCCTTGCTCAGCGCGTTGTCCCGGTTCCAGCGCGTCAGCAGGGCGCCCAGGTCGCCGGCGCCGGCGACGTCCTTGCGGCAGGTGTAGACCGTGTTCGCGACGGTGCGCAACGTCACCGCGCTCACCGCGCCGAGGACGCCGAGGCCGAGCTGCACGGCGGGGAACGCGGGGTGCCCGCGGTCGAACTCGGCCACCGAACCGTCGGCCAGGACCGTGCGCACGCTCAGCACCGCGTCGGCGACGGAGCTCTGCCGCAGGCCCTGCCCGTGCGTGCCGGTCGCCAGCGCGCCGGCCAGGGTCTGCGAGGCGATGACGCCGGGGGAGGAGGGCAGCGCGCGCCCCGTGGCCGCCAGGACGTCGTAGACCTCCTGCAGGGCGGTGCCGCCGGCGAAGGTGGCGCTGTCCGGGCCGGAGGCGAGCAGGCCGCGCAGGCGGCTGGTGTCGACCAGCCGGTCGCCCTCGGCGGAGAGCTGCAGCATCCGCCCGGCCGACATGCGCGAGCCGACGAGGCGGACGCGGCCGGTGGTGGAGGTGACGGCCGCGCGCAGCTCCTCCTCGGTGCCCGGGGACACCACGGCGCTGCTGCGGCCGAGCACCGCGTTGCCGGCCCAGTTCCACACCTCGGTCCCGTCGTCGAGCTCCGTGCTGCGACGGGGGTGGGCGCTCGCGGTGACGCTCATCGGCAGCTCCTCGGTGTCTTCAAGGGTCCCGCGGGCGCGGGAGGTGGCCGCAGGACGACGAGAACCTAACCCCGTTCGGGGCGGTCGGCGCTGCGGCGGGGGTGAAGGTGACGCACGTCGCACCGGCTCCCGGCGACTCGGGCAGACCCCTGCCGTCCCGGTCGGCTAGAACGTGCGTGTGCGCACCCGGGCAGCCGTCTCGCGACCCCCCTCCCGCCGGTGGAGCGGGGGGTCCCCGGCGGCGGTGCGGGCGTCCCGGTGAGCGGTCCGCGCGTCCTGGCCGTCCGCCTGGACAGCGACGGCGACGTCCTCATGACCGGGCCGGCGGTCGCGGCGCTGCGCCGCGGTCCGGACGGCGCGACCGCAGCGCGCGTCGACGTGCTGGCCGCGCCCGGCGGGGCCGCGGCCGCGCGGCTGCTGCCCGGTGTCGACGAGGTCCTGGTGGCCGACGTGCCGTGGTCCGGCTACCGCCCGCCGGCCCCCGACGCCGCCGCGCTCGAGGCCCTCGTGCGCACGCTGCGCGAGCGCGCCTACGACGAGGTGGTGGTCTTCACCTCGTACCACCAGAGCCCGCTGCCGGTGGCGGTGCTGGCCCGCCTGGCCGGGGTCCCGCGGGTGGCCGCCGCCAGCGACGACTACCCCGGCAGCCTGCTCGACGTGCGCCACCGCCGTCCCGGCCCGCCCGACGGCACCGGTGGCGAGCACGAGGTGGTCGCCAGCCTCGGCCTGGTGGCCGCCACGGGGCGCGCGGTGCCCGCCGACCCGCGCCTGGCGGTGCGCCGCCCGCTGCCGGAGCTGCCGGCCGCGCTGCGCGAGGAGCTCGGCGACGACCTGGCCGCCGGCCGCGTCGTCGTCGTGCACCCCGGCGCCTCCGTGCCCGCGCGGGCGCCGGAGCCGCGGGTGGCGGCCGCGGCGGTGGCCGCGCTCGCCGCCGCCGGCCGGCGCGTCGTGGTCACCGGCGGGCCCGGCGAGGTGGAGCTGGCCGCGGCGGTGGCCGCCGGGGCGCCCGGCGTCGTGGACGCCTCCGGGCGCACCTCCTTCGCCCAGCTCGCCACCCTGCTCGACGCCGCGGCGGTCGCCGTCGTCGGCAACACCGGCCCCGCGCACCTGGCGGCCGCGGTCGGCACGCCCGTCGCCAGCCTGTTCTCCGCCGTCATGCCCGTCGAGCGCTGGGCGCCGTTCGGGGTGCCCGTGGTGGTGCTGGGGGACCTGTCGGCGCCGTGCCGGCTGACGCGCGCGCAGGTCTGCCCGGTCCCCGGGCACCCCTGCCTCGACGTGCCCCCGCAGCGCGTCGTCGACGCCGTGGCGGACCTGGCCGCCGGGCGGGTGCCCGTCCCGCCCCCCGCGGCGCCGCTGCAGGCGCGGACCGCCGGCCCCGCGGGCTCCGAGCAGGGGCTCTGAGCCGGCCCGCGGCCGGTCCGGTGGGCCGGACGGGCGGGAGCGGGCACCGATCCGCGCCGGGTGGTCGCGAGCGCGCTCGCGCGTGGGCGACAATCCTGCGGGGGTCCCGCGCGCCCGGCGCCGCGGGAGCACGCACACGCATCCGCAGCACGGGGGAGGAACACGCATGGGCAACCACGTCGTCGTCGCGGGTGGGGGGATCGTCGGCCTGTCGACGGCCTGGGCGCTCAGCTCGCGCGGGCACCGCGTCACGGTGCTGGAGAAGGAGAGCCGCCTGGCCGAGCACCAGACGGGCAACAACTCCGGCGTCATCCACTCGGGCCTGTACTACGCGCCCGGCAGCCTGAAGGCCACGCTGGGCACGGCCGGCGCTCGCTCCATGCGCGAGTTCGCCGAGGAGCACGGCGTGGCCGTGGACATCTGCGGCAAGCTCGTCGTGGCCACGACGCCCAAGCAGGTTCCGGCGCTGCGCCGCCTGCTCGAGCGCGGCCTGGCCAACGGCGTGCCGGTGCGCATGGTCTCGCCCGAGGAGGCCCGCGAGCACGAGCCGCACGTGCGCTGCGTGGCGGCCCTGCGCGTGGAGACCACCGGCATCGTCGACTACCGCGGCGTGTGCGACACCCTCGCGCAGCTCGTGGAGAAGGACGGCGGCGAGATCCGCTTCGACTCCGAGATCGTCGGGGTCTCCTCCACGTTCCGCTCCGTGACGGTGCAGACCACCACCGGTGAGGTCACCGGCGACGTCTTCGTCAACTGCGGCGGCCTGCACTCCGACCGCATCGCCCGCCTGGCCGGCCTGGAGCCGGAGGTGCGCATCGTGCCCTTCCGCGGGGAGTACTTCGAGCTCACCCCGCAGCAGACGCACCTCGTCAAGGGCCTGATCTACCCGGTGCCGGACCCGACGCTGCCCTTCCTGGGGGTGCACCTGACGAAGATGGTCGGCGGCGGCGTGCACGCCGGCCCCAACGCGGTGCTCGCCCTCAAGCGCGAGGGCTACACCTGGGGCGACGTCTCTCCGCGCGACCTGCTGGACACCTTCCGCTGGCCGGGCACCTGGAAGCTGGGGGCGCGCTTCTGGCGCACCGGCGTCGACGAGGTGCTGCGCTCGGCCTCGCGCAAGCGGTTCCTGGCCAGCCTGCGCGAGCTGGTGCCCGCGCTGTCCGACGACGCCCTGGTGCCCACCCACTCCGGGGTGCGCGCGCAGGCGCTGCACCGCAGCGGCGCTCTGGTCGACGACTTCTACTTCGAGCGCGGCATCCGCCAGGTGCACGTGCTCAACGCGCCCTCCCCGGCGGCGACGGCCTCGCTGGAGATCGGCCGGCGCATCGCCGACGAGATCGACACCGACCTCTGAGCGGGCGCACCCGCGCGGGTGCCCCGCGGACGCCGACGCCCCCGCCCGTCCCGGGCGGGGGCGTCCGCGCGCGGGGCGGCGTGCGGTGGCCGGTGGCCGGTGGCCGGTGGCCGGTGGCCTCAGGCGACGCCGAACGCCTCGCGCAGCGGGTCGATGGCGAAGTACAGGACGAACAGCGCGGCGGTCACCCACAGCAGCGGGTGCACCTGGCGCGCCTTGCCGCGCGCGGCCTTGACCACCACGTGCGCGACGAACCCGGCGCCGATGCCGGCGCTGATGGAGTACGTGAACGGCATGAGCACGATCGTCAGGAACGCCGGCAGCGCGACCTCCACGTCGTCCCAGTCGATGCCCTTGACCTGCGTCATCATGAGGAACCCCACGACGACGAGCGCGGGCGTGGCGGCCTCGTAGGGCACGATCGCCACGACGGGCGCCAGGAACGTGGTGAGCAGGAACGCCACGCCGGTCACGACGCTGGCCAGGCCCGTGCGCGCGCCCTCGCCCACCCCGGTGGCCGACTCGATGTAGCTGGTGTTGCTCGAGACGCCCGCCGCGCCGCCGGCGACCGCGGCCAGGGAGTCGACGACGAGGATGCGCCGCGTGCCGGGGGGGTTGCCCTCGGCGTCGAGCAGGTCGCCCTCCTTGCCGATGGCGACCATCGTGCCCATCGTGTCGAAGAAGTCGGCCAGCAGCAGCGTGAAGACCAGCAGCACCACGCTGACCACGCCGATGCGCTCGAAGGAACCCAGCAGGCTGAACTGCCCGAGCAGCGAGAAGTCCGGGGTGTCCACCCAGGAGTCCGGCAGCGCCGGCACGTTCAGGCCCCAGGCGCGCGGGTCGCGCACCTGCCCGTCCTCGCCGGTGCGCGGGCCGAGCCGGGCGACCGCCTCGACGACGACGGCCAGCGCGGTGGCCGCCACGATGCCGCCGAGGATCGCCCCGCGCACCCCGCGCGCCAGCAGCACGACGATGAGCAGCAGGCCGACGACGAAGACTAGCGTGGGCCAGCCGGAGAGGAACCCGCCGATGCCCAGCTGCAGCGGCGTGCCGCTGCCCGAGCGCACGAAACCGGCGTCGACCAGGCCGACGATGGTGATGAACAGCCCGATGCCCACGCTGATCGCGGTCTTCAGCTGCGCCGGGACGGCGTGGAAGACCGCCTCGCGGAACCCGGTGAGCACCAGCACCAGGATGATCAGGCCCTCCAGGACCACCAGGCCCATCGCGTCGGCCCAGGTCATCCCCGGCAGCCCCGCCACCCCGAAGGCGACGAACGCGTTCAGGCCCAGCCCGGTCGCCAGCGCCAGGGGGTAGTTGGCCACCGCGCCCATGAGGATCGTCACGACGCCGGCCACCAGCGCCGTGGCGGCCGCGACGGCCGCGAGGTCGGGCGCCTGCCCGCCGCCGAGGAACGAACCGGTGCTGTCCGGCTGGGTCCCGATGATCAGCGGGTTGAGCACCACGATGTAGGCCATCGTGAAGAAGGTCGCCAGCCCGCCGCGGACCTCGCGCGCGACGGTGGAGCCGCGCTCGGTGATGCGGAAGCAGCGGTCGAGCGCGGAGCGCGGGCGCGTGGCACCCGTCTGTGTGGCCATCGATCACCTCGGACGTAGTCGGGCCGGGGGAGCGGCCGCGACGCCGGGGCCGGGCAGGATCCTGCCAGAACCGGTGCGCGCCGCGGCCGGACCGCGCCGCGGGGCGGGCGCGGGTAGCCTCGCCGGGGTGCGGGGCTGGCGGCCGGCGGGGCGGTTCGAGGACCGCGTGGAGCGGCAGGTGCGCGAGGCCGTCGAGCGCGGCGACTTCGACCACCTGCCCGGCGCGGGTGCGCCCCTGCGCGGCCTGGACCGGCCCTTCACCGCCGACGGCTGGGCCGCCGACAAGGCGCGCCGGGAGGGTTTCGACGTCTCGGCGATGCTCCCGCCGGCCCTGGCGCTGCGCCGCGAGCGCGAGGTGCTGCTGCGCGACGTCGGCGAGCTGCGCTCGCCCGCCGAGGTGGAGGAGGTCGCCGAGGACTTCAACGCCCGGGTGCGCGAGCTGTACCGGCGCGGCACCGACGGCCCGTTCGTCGTGGTGGCCCTGCTCGACCCGGCGGACCTGCGCGCGCGCTGGGGGGCCGCGCGCCCGGCCCCGCCCCCCGCGCCGCCGCAGCCGGCCGCGCCCGCGCCGGGGAGGCGGTGGAGCCGGTGGCTCCCGTGGCGCCGCCAGCGCCGGGGACACCGGGAGGGCGGGGGCTGAGGCCCGCGCTCAGGCGCTGCCGCGCCAGGGGGCGCTCGTGCCGCGCAGCAGGCGCCGGGCGGCCTCGCCGACCACCGCGCTGTACGTGGGGTACGCGAACTCCACGCCGGCCAGCGTCGCCACGTCCACGCCGGCGGCCATGGCCGTCGTCACGGCCTGCACCACCTCGACGGCCTCCTCGCCGACGGCGTGCGCGCCCAGCACGACCTCCCGGCGCCGGTCGGCCACCAGCTTGAGGAACCCGCGCGTGCGGTCGTCGATGACGGGCCGCTCCATCTGCGCGAACGGCACGGTGACGACGTGGCACTGCGGGTCGCGCGCGCGGGCCTCGTCCTCGGTCAGGCCCACCCCGGCGTAGTCGGGGTCGGTGAACCCGCCGGCCGGCAGCAGCCGGTGCGCCGCCCTGCGGGTGGGCCCGAGCACCGCGTTGCAGGCGGCGACCTCGGCCTCGGCGTGCGCGGCCTGCACGAGCATCGAGCTGCCGTTGGCGTCGCCGGCGACGAACACGTGCGGCACGTCGGTGCGCAGGAACTCGTCGACGGGGATCGACGAGGGCCCCGCGCCCACCCCCGCGGCCTCCAGCCCCAGCCCCTCCAGCGCGGCCGGCCAGCCCACGCTGAGGACGACCGCGTCGAAGGGCTCCGTGCGCACCGCGCCGCCCTCGCGCCACGCCAGGTCGATCGCGCCGTCGGCGCGGCGGGCCAGGGAGTCCACGCCGTCGATGCCGGTGCCCACCCGCACGCCCTGCTCCTCGAACGCCTCGCGCACCGCGCGCGAGACGTCGGCGTCGGAGGTGGGCAGCACCCGCGGGGCCAGGTCCAGCAGCAGCACCTCGCTGCCCAGGGCGCGGAAGACCGTGACCAGCTGCGCGCCGGTGTTGCCGGCCCCCACCACGGCCAGCCGGCGCGGCAGCGCGGGCAGGTCCAGCACCGTCTCCGGGTAGGTGGCCAGCTCCGCGCCCGGCAGCGGCAGGCGCCGCGAGCGCCCGCCCACGCACAGCACCACGCTGCGCCCGCGCACGCGCCGGCCGGTGCGCTCCAGCTCCAGCTCGTGCGGGCCGGTGAAGCGCGCCCGGCCCTCCAGCACCAGGTCCACG
This sequence comes from Kineococcus gypseus, assembly GCF_050871305.1. Taxonomy (NCBI): domain Bacteria; kingdom Bacillati; phylum Actinomycetota; class Actinomycetes; order Kineosporiales; family Kineosporiaceae; genus Kineococcus; species Kineococcus gypseus. Next base: position 25,050 of record NZ_JBJLRD010000035.1, read on the forward strand.
CCCAGCTCCGCCAGGCGCCCGGCGTCGTCCTTGGCCGCGTGCACCCGCTCCACGGTGGCGCGCACGCGCGCGACGGTGGCGGCCCAGTCGACCTCCTGGCGCGGCACCGCGATGCCGTAGTCGGCGGCCGTGCGCACCTCGCGCACCAGCCGCGCCGTCTTGGCCAGCACCCGGGTCGGCACGCAGCCGCTGTGCACGCAGGTGCCGCCGGTGCGCCGCGCCTCCAGCAGGGCGGTGCGCGCCCCCAGCTCCGCGGCCCGCACGGCCGCCGACGTGCCCGCCGGCCCGCCCCCGACCACCACCACGTCGTACTCGGACACCGCGTCCCGCCCCGACGATGCGCTCACGGCGCCACCGTGCCGCGCGCCCCGCGGCGGTGCCACCGCTGCCGGCGTGAGACCGGCCACGTGACGGCGACCACGTGACGGCGGCCACGTGACGGCGGCCACGCGGGGGCGGTCCCGTGACGGCGGCCGCGCGGGGGCGGCCGCGTGCGCGCCCGGCGTCTGGCACGCTCGGTGGGCACCGGCGCACCGCCGGCCCCGAGCGCCGAGGAGCACCGTGGCACCCGCCCTGTCCGCCGTCGTCCTCAACGACCACGCGCCCGCGGCGTTCACCGCCGCCGTGCGCGCCGTGGAGGACGCGGGCCTGCGCGCCGCGTGGACCTACGACCACCTGTCCTGGCGCGACATGCGCGCGGGGCCGTGGTTCAACGCGGTGCCCCTGCTGGCCGCCGCGGGCGCGGCCACGAGCACGGTGCGCCTGGGCACCCTCGTGGCAACCCCGAACTTCCGCCACCCGGTGACGTTCGCCTCCGAGGTGGTCACCCTGGACCACGTGTGCGGCGGGCGCCTGGAGCTGGGCGTGGGCGCCGGCACGGCCGCGCACGACGCGGCCGTGCTCGGGCTGGACGCGCTGAGCCCGGCGCAGCGCCAGCGCCGCTTCGAGGAGTGGGCGCTGCTGCTGCGGCGCGTGCTCTCGCAGCCGGCCGTCGACGCGCGCGGGGAGTTCTTCAGCGCCGTGGACGCGCGCGCGCTGCCCGGGCCGGTGCAGCCGGGCGGGGTGCCGTTCACCGTCGCCGCCGCCGGCCCGCGCGGCACGGCGTTCGCCGCCCGCACCGCCGAGGCGTGGGTCACCTACGGCGACCCGGCCGCGAGCGGGCCGGAGGAGGTGGCGGCCGGCTTCGTCGAGGCGGCCGAGCGCTTCGAGCTCACCCGCCGCCGCGTCGCCCCGGAGCGCTCACCGCGCCGCCTGGCCCTGCTCGGGCGCGACGAGACCGCGGTGTTCGCCGACTACCCGCGCTTCGCCGACCGGCTGGCCGCGGCGGGCTTCGACGAGGTCGTCGTGCACTGGCCGCGCCCGGACGGGCGCGGCGTGCCGGCCGCGGCGCTGGGCGCGGTGCTGCGCACCCACGGCCTGGCCTGACGCCCGCGCGCCCGGCGCCCGCGAACCCGGCACCGGGTGCGCGGGTGCCGGGCGTCAGTCCGTCTCCGGGCCCCGGCAGAAGAAGCAGTCCACCCCGCAGCCGTCCGCGCCGCTCGTCGTCACGCCGTCCTCGTCGTCCCCCACGGTTCCTCCTCCGCTCGCGCCGCCCCGTCCGGTGCCGCTCGTGCTCCCCGGCCGCGCCCCCGCTCGGGCGCCGCCGGTGGGATCCGTCCATGGTGCGCGCCCCGGGCCCGCCGGTGCGTGCCCGGGGCGGGCTGCCGCCACCGCCTCGGCAGGGTCCTGACGAGGCGGTGCGGGGGCGCGGGGACCCCCGGGCGGACCCGGGGAGGTGCGCGCGCGGGCGCCGGGGGAGACTGCGGCCCACGAGGAGAGGGGGCGCCGTGCCGCGCGAGGACGAGCCGCTGGAGCGGATGGGTTTCCTGACGATTGGGTCGTTCGACCCCGACGACCCCGGCGCCGGGCACCGCACGACGCTGTCCGTCATCGAGCTGGGCGAGCGGCTGGGCTTCGACAGCGCGTGGCTGCGCCACCGGCACCTGCAGCACGGCATCTCCTCGCCCGTGGCGGTGCTGGCCGCGGCCAGCCAGCGCACCCGTCGCATCCACCTGGGCACGGCGGTCACCCCGCTGGGCTGGGAGAACCCGCTGCGCCTGGCCGAGGACCTCGCCACCGTCGACGTGCTCTCCGGCGGCCGGCTCGAGCCGGGCGTGAGCACCGGGCAGCCGGTGCACTTCGAGCACGTGCGCGCGGCGCTGTACCCGGACACCGCCGACGCGGAGGACTTCGGCCGCGAGCGGGTGCTGCGCCTGCAGCGCCTGCTGCGCGGGGAGCCGGCGAGCACCTTCAGCGGCACCGAGGGCGTCGAGACGTACTCCAAACGGGTGCAGCCGCACTCGCCGGGGCTGGCGCAGCGCCTGTGGTACGGCGCGGCGAGCACCGCCTCGGCCCGCTGGGCCGGGGAGCGGGGGCTGAACCTGCTGACCTCCAGCGTCGTGCGCGCCGAGGGCGAGGGGCCGCACGACTTCGCGCGCATCCAGGCCGGCCAGCTCGACGAGTTCCACCGCGCGCACCCGGCCGGCACCGCGGCGCGCGCCTCGCAGGGCCTGGTGGTCGTGCCCACCGACAGCGCCACCGCCGCCCAGCGCGAGCGCTACGCCGCCTACGTGGCCGCGCGCACCCCGCGCACCCGCGAGCCGCAGGGCCCCGGGCGGTTGCTGTTCGCCCCCGACCTGCTGGGCACCTCCGAGGAGATCGCCGCCGCGCTGCGCGCGCACGAGGGGTACCGGCGCGTGCGCGAGGTGGTCTTCGCGCTGCCCTTCGGCTTCGCCGCCGAGGACTACGAGCAGATCCTCACCGACACCGCCGAGCGGCTCGGCCCGGCGCTGGGCTGGCGCCCGGGCGCCTGAGCGCGGCGACGCAGGGCGCAGGCACCTCGACGCACCGTCACCGCCGGCCGACTACGATGGGCGGCTGCACCCGGCCCGGACCCCGCCGGAGGCGCACCCGGCGCTGCACCGCGCCCGGGAGGAGCCCCACCGGAGGTCAGCCATGCAGGAGAGCACCCGCGAGCGCGCGCACGCCGGGGGCCCCGTCCCCGAGCGCTCGGAGGACGAGCGCCTGCGCGCCGAGGAGGTCCAGCGCCTGCGCACCGAGGTCGAGCAGCTGCGCACCGCGCTGGCGCGGCGCCCGGTGATCGACATGGCCAAGGGCGCCGTCATGGCGGTGGCGCGCTGCGACGAGGAGACCGCCTTCGAGCAGCTCTCGCGCGTCTCGCAGACCCACAACGTCAAGCTGTTCGACCTGGCCAGCGCCCTCGTGCAGGACCTGCCCGTCAGCGCCGAGCAGGTCCCGCCGCGCCCGGCGGAGCCGGTGCCCGCCTCCGTGCGCGACCCGCGCGAGCTGGTGGCGCGCAACTGGACGCGCATCTAGGGCTGCGCGCCCGCGACCGCGCCGCGACCGCCCCGAGACCGCCCCGGGACCGCTCCGGGGGTCGCGGCGCGGTCGTGCGCGTGGTCCTCGTCACGGGCTCGCGACGCGGCCGCGACATCGGTTAGCCTGCCCTCACTCGCCGGGTGCACCAGGACGCCGGCACCCGTGAGGAGCTGAGAGTGCTCGCGAACCTGCTGATCGGCCTGCGCGAGGGCCTGGAGGCCACCGTCGTGGTCTCCATCCTCGTCGCGTTCCTCGTCAAGGCGGACCGGCGCGACCGCCTGCCGGCGCTGTGGGCGGGGGTGGTCGCCGCCGTGGCGGTGTGCGTGGCCGTCGGCCTCGGCCTGGCGCTGGCCGCCAAGCAGCTGACCTTCACCGCGCAGGAGCTGCTCGGCGGGGCCCTGTCGATCGTCGCGGTCGCCTTCGTCACGTGGATGGTCTTCTGGATGAAGCGGGCCGGGCGCTCCCTGGCCGGCGACCTGACCGAGCGCATGCGCTCGGCCGTGCAGGTCGGCGGCACCGCCGTGGCGGTCACCGCCGCGCTGGCCGTGGGCCGCGAGGGGATGGAGACCAGCGTCTTCGTCACCGCCGCGATCCGCGCCACCGGGCGCACCGGCGAGCCGCTGGCCGGCGCGGTCCTCGGCCTGGCCCTGGCGGTGCTGCTGGGCTGGCTGCTGTACCGCCAGGCCGTCCGCATCGACCTGCGGCGCTTCTTCGCCGTCACCGGCGCCGGGCTGGTCGTCGTCGCTGCGGGGGTGCTGGCCTACGGCGTGCACGACCTGCAGGAGGCCCGCGTCCTGCCGGGCCTGACCTCGCTGGCCTTCGACGTCAGCGAGCAGGTGCCCCCCACCAGCTGGTACGGCGTCCTGCTCAAGGGCGTCCTCAACTTCTCCCCGGCCACCACGTGGCTGGAGGCCGCCGCCTGGCTGGCGTACGTCGTGCCGGTGCTGGCCCTGTACCTGCGCCGCGCGCCGCGGCCGGCGCCGGTCGCGGCGCCGGTGCCCGCCACCGTCGAGCGCTGACGCCCGAGAACCGCCCCTCCCCACCTCGACGACCCCTGGAGACACCCGTGCGCCTGCGCACCCGCTCGGCCCGCCCCGCGGCCGTGCTGCCCCTGCTGGCCGCCGCCGCCCTGGCCGGCTGCACCGACGTCCCCGCCGAGCCGGCCGCCGCGGCCGGGGAGGACGACGGCACCGTGGCGGTGCGCGCCGCCGACGACGCCTGCGAGGTCTCCCGCACCGACCTGACCAGCGGCATCACCACGTTCGCCATCACCAACGAGGGCAGCGACGTCACCGAGGTCTACGTCTACGCGCCCGGCGACCGCATCGTGACGGAGAAGGAGAACATCGGCCCCGGCACGAGCTACGAGCTGACCGTCGACCTGACGGAGGGCCCCTACCAGGTCGCCTGCAAGCCGGGGATGGTCGGCGACGGCGTGCGCCAAGACGTGCGGGTGGCCGGCACCACCGCCCCGCCGGACCCCGCCGCCGAGGAGGCGGTGCGGACGTACCGCGCCTGGGTGCAGGAGCAGGCCGACCTCTCGGTCGCGCCGGTGCAGCAGCTGCGCGACGCGGTCGCCGCCGGCGACGCCGAGCGCGCCAGGGCCCTGTACGCGCCCTCGCGGGTGCCGTGGGAGTCCATCGAGCCGGTCGCGGAGAGCTTCGGCGACCTCGACCCGCGCATGGACGCCCGCGAGGCCGACCTGGCCGAGGGCGAGGTCTTCAGCGGCTGGCACCGCCTGGAGAAGGCGCTGTGGACGGGGGAGGACCTCGCCCCGCTGGTGCCGGTGGCCGACCAGCTCGTCCTCGACGTGCAGGAGCTGGCCCAGCGCGTGCCCAACGCGGCGCTGACGCCGACCTCGATCGGCAACGGCGCCAAGGAGCTGCTCGACGAGGTCGCCACCGGCAAGATCACCGGCGAGGAGGAGGCGTTCAGCCACACCGACCTCGTCGACTTCGACGCCAACGTCGCCGGCGCCGCCCGCGCGCTCGACGCGCTGCGGCCCCTTGTCTCGCAGAGCGACCCGGAGCTGGTGGCCACCCTCGACGCCGAGTTCGCCGACGTGCGCGCGGCCCTGGAGCCGTACCGCACCGCCGACGGCTTCGTGCCCTACGACACCGTCGGCGAGGAGCAGCGCCGGGAGCTGGCCAGGGTGGTGGACGCGCTGTCCGAGCCGCTGTCGCGGCTCGGCGCCGCCGCCGGGCGGGCCTGAAGTCGTGGCCGCGGGGCGGGGGGCGCTGAGCCGGCGCGGGCTGATCGCCGCGCTGGGCGCCGGCGCCGGCGGGGTCGGCGCGGCCGCGCTCGTGGGCGCGGCCGCGAGCGGGGACGCGCCCGCGGCCCGCGACGAGGTCGTGCCCTTCGAGGGCGAGCACCAGGCGGGCGTGTCCACCGACGTGCAGGCGCACCTGCACTTCGCGGCCTTCGACGTGCTCGCCGCCGACCGCGAGGAGCTGGCCGGGCTGCTGCGGGACTGGACGCGCGCGGCGCGCTCGCTGACCGCCGGGCGCCCCGTGGGTGAGAGCGGCGCGGTCGGCGGCGACCCGCTGGCCCCGCCGGAGGACACCGGCGAGGCCCTCGGGCTGCCCGCCGCGCGCCTGACCCTCACCCTCGGCCTGGGACCCTCGCTCTTCGACGACCGCTTCGGCCTGGCCGGGCGGCGCCCGGAGGCGCTGGTGGACCTGCCGCCCTTCCCCGGCGACGCCCTCGAGGCGGCCCGCTGCGGCGGGGACCTGGCGGTGCAGGCGTGCGCCGACGACCCGCAGGTGGCCGTGCACGCCGTGCGCACCCTCAGCCGCATCGCGGCCGGGCGCGCGGCGGTGCGCTGGGCGCAGCTCGGCTACGGCCGGGCCGCCACCGTGGACCCCGGCGCCCCCACCCCGCGCAACCTCTTCGGCTTCAAGGACGGCACCGCCAACGTGGCCGGCGACGACACCGGTGAGCTGGACGAGCACGTGTGGGTGGGCGCGCAGGACGCCGCCGCGCCGGAGCAGGCGTGGATGACCGGCGGCACGTACCTGGTGGCCCGGCGCATCGCCATGCACGTGGAGACGTGGGACCGCAGCTCCCTGGCCGAGCAGGAGCAGGTGATCGGGCGCACCAAGGGCGAGGGCGCCCCCCTGGGCGGGCGGCGCGAGCACGAGGGGTTCGACCCCGCGACGCTGCCGGCCACCTCCCACGTGCGCCTGGCGCACCCCTCCCGGCACGGCGGCGCCCGGATGCTGCGGCGCGGCTACAACTACACCGACGGCGCCACCGCGCTGGGACGCCTGGACGCCGGGCTGTTCTTCCTGGCCTACCAGCGCGACGTGCGCCGGGCGTTCGTGCCCGTGCAGCGCGCGCTGGCCGCCGACGACGCGCTCAACGAGTACGTGCGGCACACCGGCTCGGGCGTGTGGGCGGTGCCGCCGGGCGTGGGCGCCGACGGCTGGTGGGGCGAGCCGCTGCTGGGCTGACCCCGCGCCGGGCGCCGACCGCCGGGTCACGGGTGCCGGTCGCCGGGCGCCGACCGCAGGTCGCGGGGTGCCGGTGTCAGGCGCGCACCGCGCTGCCCGTCGGGTCGGCCAGCACGGTGGCGTCGCGCCCGCCGCCCTTGCCGCGGTAGAGGGCCTCGTCGGCGCGCGCGAGCACCTCGGCCGCGCTGGCCCCCGGGGTCCAGGCCGCCACGCCCACCGTGGCGCTCTGCCCGCGCGGGACCACCGAGCGGATCCGGTCGGCCACCCGCACCGCCTCCTCGGCGGTGCACCCGGGCAGGGCCAGGGCGAACTCCTCCCCGCCCCAGCGCGCCAGCGTGTCGCCCTCGCGCAGGCACGCGCCCGCCGCCGCCGCGAACTCGCGCAGCAGCGCGTCGCCCTCCAGGTGCCCGAAGGTGTCGTTGTAGCGCTTGAAGCGGTCCAGGTCGACCAGCGCGAACGCCAGCGGCGCGCCGGTGCGCTGGGCGCGCGCGATCTCCCGGGGCGCCGTCTCGTCCCAGCGGCGGCGGTTGGCCAGGCCGGTGAGCGCGTCGCGCTCGGCCGCGCGCGCCAGGCGCTCGAGCAGCTCCGCGCGCTGCACGGCGTGGGCCGCCTCCCCGGCGAAGGTGCGCAGCAGCGACGACAGCGCCGGCGCCGGCTCGGGCACCCCGCGCTCCCACACCACGCTGAGCACGCCCACGGGCACGTCCTCGCCCAGCAGCACCGGCTGCCACAGCGCCGAGACGGCCCCGACCGCGCGGGCCAGGGCCCGGTCCGCGCCGGGGTGGGCGAGCAGGTCGGCGACGAAGAGCTGCTCCCCGCGCCGGAACGCCTCGGCCGTCACGCTCGCGGGGGTCCTCAGGTCCACCCGCGTGCCGGGCCGCCGGCGCGCGCCCGCCGACGCGGTGGCCACCAGCTCGTGCGCGCCCTCCGGCTGCAGCAGGTGCACGGTGTCGGCGGCGGCCAGCTCGCGCACCGCCTCGCACACCGCCTCGCGCGGGTCGTCCGCGGTGGCCACCGCGCGCGAGGCCCGCGCCAGCGCCTCCACCTGCCCGGCGTGCTCGGCGAGCTGCTCGTGCGCGGCGGCCAGCGCGGCCTCGCGCGCGCGGGCGGCGGTGACGTCGTGCATGGCCAGGACCGCGCCCAGCGGCTCGCCGGTGGCCGAGCGCATCGCGCGCGCCGTGCACAGCACGGTCATCGACGGCCGGCCGAAGGGCACCAGGAGCACCTCGGCGCCGACGACGTCCTCCCCGCGCAGGGCGCGCTGCAGCGGCAGCTCCCCCTCGCGCAGCAGCGTGCACCCGTCGGGCCGGTAGAAGCCGTACTGGGCCGGGTGGTCGGCGGGGTCGAGGTCGTCGCGCAGCGGCTGGCCCAGCCACTCCAGCGCGGTGTCGTTGCCCATCTGCCAGCGGCCCTCGGGGTCGGCCACGAGGATGCCCACGTCGACGCTGGCCAGCACCGCGCCGGTCAGCTCCCGCCGGTGCTCGACCTCGGCCGAGACCAGCTCGGCCAGCGTGCGCCGCTCCTGCTCGTCCAGACCGTCGCCCGGGTCCTCGCCGGGCGTCCCGCCGGCCGGCGAGCGCTCCAGCAGCGGCACCAGGACGCGGGCCAGGTCCCGCAGGTCGCCGGGCGCGCGCGGGGCGTCGGGCGCGTGCAGGCACAGCGCCCCCAGCAGCGAGCCGCGCGCGCCGGTCACGGGCAGCGGCCGGCACGCGGCCGGGCCCACCCCGCGGCGCGGGCACGGCTGCTCGCCGCGCAGCAGCTCCACGTCGGCGGGGGGCACCCCGGCCAGCGCCGCGGCCACCCGCACGACGGCGTCGTGCTCGGCGTCGTGCCCGGCGTCGGCGGCACCGGCGGGGGTGCCGGGCGCGCGCGGGGGAGCCGTCACCCCGCCAGTGCTCCTCGTCACGCCGCTGCTCCCGCCCGCTCGTCCCCGGCGGCTCTGCTGCACCGGGGTCCGCTGCCCCATCGGCAGGCCGGGGGGCGGGCTTGAGCGCCGGGCGCGCGGGTCTCAGTCCACGTCGACGGTCAGCGCCAGGTGGTCCGACAGGGGCAGGCGGTGTGCCCCCGAGCCCGACACGCGCAGCGGGCTGGGCTCGTCGCCGCCGAGCAGCACGTGGTCCAGCTGCCGCGCGGGCGCCTCGAGCGGGAACGTGTCGGCGCGCACCAGCGGGCGCATGCCGCTGGCGCGGTGCACCGCCTGCGGCTCCAGGTTCAGGTCGCCCATGAGCACCACGGGGGTGGCGCAGCGGCGCAGCGTGCGCACCAGGCGCCGCAGCTGCCAGGTGTTCCAGCCCGGCACGAAGGACAGGTGCGTGCCGGCCACCGTCAGGCAGCGGCCGGTGGACGGCTCCTCCACGACGGCCACCACCGCCACGCGCGGCTCGTCGCGCACCAGCTTCGGGCGCCGGGCGCCGGGGAAGAGCACCGGCACCGTCCACGGCACCGACGGCAGGCGCACCACCTCCCACGAGCGCACCGGCAGGCGCGAGAGCAGCGCGATGCCGTAGGCGGCCTCGTCGGGCTGCTCGTGCCCGGTGGCCGCCATCCACGTCGCCCCCGGCGTGCCGGACAGCGCCGCGACGAAGCGGTGCTCGGCCGCGCCGAGGGCCTCGGCCGCCACCGCGGTCAGGTCCGCGCGCGAGGAGCGCTCCTGGCCCCGGTCCACCTCCTGCAGCGCCACGACGTCCGCGTCCAGCGACGCGATCGCCGCGGCGTAGCGGTCGACGTCCACCCGGTCGTCCTCCAGCGATCGACCGTGGAGGATGTTGAAGGTCGCCAGTCGCACCTCCCCAGGGTGCGGCACACCAGCGGAGGGGGCACGGTGGAGAGCACGGGGAACCACGGAGCGGCCGACGGGGAGGTCGACGCGGGCGTCAACGCCACCGCCACCACCGTCGCGCAGCGGCGCACCGCGCTGGTGCGGGTGGCGGCGGAGCTCAAGCGCGCCGACGTGCCGTTCGCGCTCGCCGGCGGGTACGCGGCGTGGGTGCACGGCGCGCCGGAACCGGTCCACGACGTGGACTTCGACCTGCGCGCGAGCGACGCCGACCGCGTGCGCGAGCACTTCCGCGAGGCCGGTCACGAGGTGCTCGAACCGCCGGAGGACTGGCTGTTCAAGGTCCTCAGCGACGGCGTGGAGGTCGACCTGCTGCACCGCGGCGGTGGGCTGCCGGTGGACGACGCGCTGCTCTCACGCGCGGCCTGGACGGAGGTGCTCTCCGTGGAGATGCCGGTCCTGAGCGCCACCGACGTCGTGGTGCACAAGATGTGCGCGTTCGACGAGCACACCCTCGACCTCGCCCCGGGGCTGCGCGTCGTGCGCAGCATCCGCGAGGCCGTCGACTGGGACGAGGTGCGCGAGCGCGTGGACGGCCGCCCGTTCGCGATGGCGTTCCTGCACCTGCTGGAACTGCTCGACGTGGTCCCGGCGCGCGCCTGAGCGCGCCGGGCCGCGGCCCGGCGGGGTGGCCCGGTGGGGCGGTGGCGGGGCGGTGGGGGTTGCGGTTGCCGACCCGGTGCGTCGGTGCTCGACTGTGGCCGCGGGTGCAGCAGGTCGCCTGATCACCGAGCAGGACTGATGCGGAGGGTTCCGTGACCGCTCTAGTTCCCGACGTCGACAGCGCCGTCGGTGCCCACACCCGACCCGACGCCCCCGCCGTGGACGACCTGGTCGTGGAGCACCTCGACCTCGCCCGGGGCCTGGCGTCGCGGTACCGCAACCGCGGGGAGTCGTGGGAGGACCTCGTCCAGGTGGCGTTCCTGGGCCTGGTGAAGGCGGCCCGCGGTTACCAGCCCGGTGCGGGCGCGTCGTTCGCGGCGTACGCCACGCCCACCATCACCGGCGAGATCCGCCGCCACTTCCGCGACCACGGCTGGGACGTGCGCCCGCCGCGCCGGCTGCAGGAACTGCGCTCGCGGCTGCGCTCGGTCGAGCGCGACCTCGAGCAGGAGAACTCCCGCGGCGCCGACGAGGTGGCGCTGGCCGACCGGCTGGGCACCACCGTCGCCGAGGTGCGCGAGGCGCGCTGCGCCGCGGCCGCCTACTCCGCGGTCTCGCTGGACGCGCGGCTCGGCGCCGACGACGACACCACCGTCGCCGACACCCTGGTCGCCGCCGGGGACGCGGTCTCCGTGGTGGACGACCTGGCCTCCCTCGGCCCGGCGCTGGCGGACCTGACCGACCGCGACCGGCGCATCCTGGCGCTGCGGTTCTTCGCCGACGCGACCCAGTCGCAGATCGCCGCGGAACTCGGCATCAGCCAGATGCAGGTCTCGCGGCTGCTGTCGGCCGTGCTGCGCCGCCTGCGCGAGGCGCTGTCCGGCGAACCGGCCGGCGGTGCGCAGCGCACCGCCGGCCGACCCCGCACCGCCGGCCGACCCCGCACCGCCGGCCGGCCCCGCACCGCCGACCAGCTCCGCACCGCCGACCAGCTCCGCACCGGTGCCGTCGCACCGGTGCGGCCGGTCCGGCTGCGTCACGTCCCCACCCTCGAACCCGGTGCCGCCACCGAGCGGCTGCGCAGCGCCGGCGAGGTCGTCCCGGCGTGCGCGCGCATCCCCGCGAGGAGTTCCGCCAGGACGTCCGCCGCGGCGTGACGCGGCTGCCAGCCGAGTTCGCTCCTCGCCCTGCCGGTGTCCATCAGGGGCACCGACAGCGCCAGGTCGTACCAGCCGGGTTGCACCGGGTGCACGTGCGCCCGGTAGGTCGCCGCGACCGCGGCGCGCCCCAGCGCGTGCGGGACGGCCAGGAGCCTGCCGGCGTTGAGCGCCCCGGCGATGTCGCGCCCGCCCAGGACGGGTTCGTCGGCGAGGTTGAACGCCCCGCCGGCGCGCTGCTCGACGATCCGCACGAGCCCGTCGGCGAGGTCGTCGGCGTGGACCAGCTGGATGCGCACCCCGCGCGGCAGCGGCAGCACCGGCAGCGGCAGGCGGCCCAGCACGCGCGCCGGCACCAGGGCCCCGGCGAAGTAGCGGGCGATCTCGCTGGCGGAGTCGCGCTGGAACACCAGCGCCGGGCGAACGCGGGCCACCGTCAGCCCCGGCGCCTGCGCCTCGAGCACGTCCAGGTGCGCCTCGACGGCGACCTTCTCCCGCGAGTACTGCGAGGTGGGCACGCCGGTGGTGGGCCACGACTCGTCCACGCGGTGGTCCTGCGGGGGCCGCGGGGCGTACGCCCCGATGGACGACAGGTGCACCAGCTGCCCGACGCCCTCCTCGCGCGCGGCGCGCACGACGGCGCGGCTGCCGGCGAGGTTCACGCGCGCCAGCTCCGCGGGCTGCCGCGCCGGCTGGATGAGCCAGGCGGCGTGCACGACCGCGTCCGCGCCGCGCACGGTGCTGCGCAGCCGCTCCTCCTGGGCGGGGTCGGCCACGTCCAGCGAGACCCACTCCGCCACGTCGTAGGGGGCGCGGTCCCCGGTGGGCAGGCGCCGCGCGATGCCCACCACCTCGTGCCCGGCTCCCTCGGCGTTGCGCTGGGAGAGGCGGCGCAGCAGCGCGGTGCCCACGCTGCCGCTCGCCCCGGTGACGACGATGCGCACGTCTAGTCCTCCTGACCGGTCGCCGGGACGGTCCCCGGGTCGACCTCGGTGACGGTGAAACCGCTCGCGGGTCGCGACGGCACGGGCCGCGCGGGCATCCGCAGGTCCTGGGGCGGCACCACGAGCGCCAGGGCGCTGAGCACCTCGACCGCCTGCGCCAGCAGGCGCACGGTGGCCGGCTCGCCGGGGCAGCGGTGCCCGGTGCGCGCGTCGCCGCCGCCCTGCGGCACGAGCGCGGGGGAGGCGGGGCACACCCCGGCGCCGTCGAAGCGGCCCGGGTCGAACTGCTCGGGCCCCGGCCAGCGGGCCGGGTCGCGGTGGGTGCCCACCACGTCGAGCACGAGGCGGTCGCCGGCGCGCAGGCGGTGCCCGGCCACCTCGGCGTCGCGGCGCAGCCGGCCGGCCAGCGCGGGCACGAACGGGTAGCGCCGGCGGACCTCGTGCGCGACGGCCAGGGCGGTGCCGGACGGGTCGGGCCCGCCGGTGCGCGCGGCGCCCACCGCGGCGCGCCAGCGCGGCGACTCGTGCAGCGCCACCGCGGCCTGCGCGACCAGCCACGCCACCGCCACGGTCGGGCGCAGGACGTTGAGCAGCTCCACGGCGGCGGTGCGCTCGTCCAGCGCCCGCCCGCGCTCGTCGCGGTGCGCCGCCACCAGCGCCAGCGCGCTGCCGGCGGGGGCGTGGCGGCGCCCGGTGCGCACGTCGCGCACCGCGCGCGCCGCCCAGCGCTCGCAGCGCTCGCGGGCGCGGCGCGCGCGCAGCAGGCGCGGGCCGGCCGAGCCGAACCCGTCGACGATCGCGGCGAGGTCGGCGGCGCGCGCGGTGTCCACCTCCCGGCCGGCGCCCGCGCCGGCCCAGCGCAGCACCGCGCGCCCGAGCACCCCCACCGCCTCGTCGAAGACCACCACGCGCTCGCGCCCGGGCCAGGCGCGCACCGCGCGCGCCCACTCCGCGGCGGCGGCGTCGACGAGCCCGTCCACGCGGTCGGGCGCCAGCGCCCCGGTGAACAGCGCCTTGCGCGCCCGGTGCTCGGCGTCGTCCAGGCCGTGCACGGCGCCGCGGCCGAAGAGCACGCGGCTCAGCGGGGCGGGCACGGCCCCGCGGCGGGCCACCAGCGAGCCGTCGTAGAAGGCGCGCACGCCCAGCGGCCCGCGCACCACGAGCGCGGGCCGGCCCAGCAGCCGCGCGCGCACCGGCTCGCCCGCCGCGCCGCCGCGCGCGCGGCGCAGCGCGGGCAGCGCGTCGAAGCCGCGCACCAGCAGCGTCAGCAGCAGCTCGGGGGAGCGGGTGCGCGCCGCGGCCCCTCCCGGGCCGGGGACGGCGCCGGGCACGGGCGTGCCCGCTGCCGGGGCCGCGCCGGGCGAGCCCGGCAGCGCGGCGCCGCGCGCCGTCGTGGTGGTGCCCATGCCGCCCAGGTACCCAGCCGCGGGGTGTCCATGCACCGGTGCGCGCGGCGCCGGGGCCTCAGGCGGCGGTGCCACCGTCCGGCACGCCCCCGACGACCTCGCGCGCCACGTCGTGCAGCGGGCGCCGCCCGGTGCGCGCCGCCGCCCGCAGCCGCTCGAACGCCTCGTCCGGCGAGACGCGGTGGCGCTCGGCGAGCACGCCCTTGGCCTGCTCCAGGACGACCCGGCTGTCCAGCGCCCGCTGCAGCTGCTCCTGCACCCGCCGCCCGGCCGCGACGCGCTCGAGCTGGGTGAAGCCCACCGCGCCCAGCGCGGCCATCGCGCGCACCACGGCGGCCTCCACCTCGTCCAGGGCGCCCTCGCGCTCGCGGAAGACGCCCAGCGCGCCGATGCTGCGCCCGGCCACCACGAGGGGCTCGGCGTGCACCGACAGCACGCCCAGCGGCGCGGCCACCAGCGCCAGGCCCGGCCAGCGGCGCGCCATCTCCTGCGGGCCGGCGCAGCTGACGGGCACCGCGCCGGCGTGGCACTCCACGCACGGGCCCTCCTCGGAGCCCAGCTGGAACAGCTCGAGCTCCTGCGCGGTGCCCGAGCTGCCGGCCAGCAGCTGCAGGCGCCGCCCGGAGTCCTCCACGAGCAGGCCGACGGCCTCGGCGCCCAGCAGCTGCGCGCAGCGGCGCACCAGGCCGTCGGCCAGCTCCAGCGGGTCGCCGTGCTGCGCGAGCAGGGCGGCGACCTCGTCCACGGCCGCCGCGACGCCCCGCACCCCGACCGACACCGCGCACCCCTCGTCCCCGCACCGCCCGCACCGCCGGCGCCCCGGGGGCGACCGGCCGGGTCCCGAGCCTGCCAGGTGCGCGCCGGGCGCGCGAGGGGCGGGCGCGCCGGGGTGCTCCCGGGGTGCTCCGGGGGTGCTCCGGGAGTGCTCCGGGGTGCCGGGGCGGGCGGCGAGGAGTAGGCAGGGGGGCATGAGCCTGATCGGCACCCTCTTCGACGCGCCGTCGCGGCTGACCGTGCTGGACCCGCTGGCCGCGCGCGCGGCGGCGGTCGCCGACCGCGTGCTGCCGGGCGGGCGGGTGCGGGCCCTGCTGCACGGGCGCCCCTTCGGCCACCCCGCGCACCCCGCGATGGCTCAGCTGCCGGTGGGCACGTCGGTGTCGGCCCTGCTGCTGGACGTGGCCGCCGCCGTGCTGCCCGGCGGGCGCGCGCTGCGCGCCCCGGCGCGCGGGCTGACCGCCGTCGCGCTGGCCTCGGCCGTGCCCACGGCCGCGGCCGGCTGGGCGGACTACACGGGCCTACACCCCGACCAGCAGCGCACCGCGCTGGTGCACGCCAGCGGCAACGCGCTCGCCGTCGCCTGCTGGGGCGCCTCGCTGCTGGCCGGTCGCCGCGCCCCGCTGCTGCGCAGCGCCGGGACCCTGGCCGCCGGTGCCGCCGGCGCGCTGGGCGGGCACCTGGCCTACCGCTGGGCCGCCGGGCCCAACCACGCCGAGCACCTGCCGCACCTGGCCGGCGACGGCAAGGAGCACGTCGACGTCGGCGCGCTGGAGGACCTGCCCGACGGGGAGCTGACGCAGGTGCGCGCCGGGGACGCGCCGCTGTGTGTGCTGCGCCGGGGCGCCTCGGTGCTCGCCCTGGCCGACACGTGCACCCACCTGGGCGCGGGCCTGCACGGCGGGCGGGTGCGCGAGGGCGAGCGCGGGCCCGAGGTGGTCTGCCCCTGGCACGACAGCGCGTTCCGCTTCGCGGACGGCCGCGTGGTCGGCGGGCCGGCGACCGCGCCGCAGCCCACGGTCGACGTGCGCGTGGTCGGCGGGCGCGTCCTGGCGCGCCTGGACGCCCCGCCGCAGCCCTGAGCCGGCGGGGCGCCGGGCGGGTCAGCCCAGGAAGGTGGCCGGGTCCGGGCCGCTGCGGCGCAGCGGCGCGCCCACCGGGCGCAGCACCTCCTCCAGCGCGCGCACCCGCTGGGCGCTGCGCGCCAGGGCGTCCTCGGGGGCCCGGGCGGCCAGCAGCGCGAGCCGGTCGGCGTAGGCCTCGCGCAGGGCGTCCAGGGGACCGGCCTGCGTCAGGTCCAGCAGCCGGCCCGCCTCCGGCTGCTCGGGCGCGCGCACGCGGCGCGCCGGTGCGGTGCGGGGGGTGCGGGTCGTGCGGGTGGGGGTGGTGCTGAGGGTGTCCACGGCAACTCCGATGTCCGCCGGCGCGCGGTCGTCCCGGGGGGCCGCGCCGGGACCGTCCTGGCGGTCCCGCACCGTCGATCGGACCACGCCCGCCCGGGCCCGGCAACCGCGGGCGGGTCGCGGCCTCAGGCGCGCGGCACGTGCGGCAGCGGGGCGGTGCGCGAGAGCGGGGCGACCGCGGTCGGACCCGCCGGGGGCAGCTGGGCGACCGCGGCGACCGGTGCCGACGGGGCGGCGGGCGCCGCCGGGGCGACGGGCACGGTGCGGCGCGCGTCCACGGCGCGCGGCCCGCGGCGCGCGCCCGCCGGGCCGGGGGGAGGGGCGGTGGTGGCGCGCACCACCAGCTCGGTGGCCAGCTCGACGTGGTGGGAGTCCAGCTGCTCCCCGGCCACCACGCGCATGACGGTGCGCAGGGCCACCCGGCCCATCTCGCGCAGCGGCTGGTGCACGGTGGTCAGGGGCGGGGTGGCGACCTCGGCCAGCTCGGTGTCGTCGAAGCCGACGACGGAGAGGTCGTCGGGCACCCGCAGCCCGCGCACCCGCGCCGCCTCCATGACGCCCAGCGCGATGGCGTCGCAGCCGGCCACCACGGCCGTCGGGGGGTGCTCGCGCTCGAGCAGCCGCTCGGCGGCGCGCCGGCCCGGCTCGTAGGCGAACTCCTCGGTGTCCAGGGCCGCCTCCGGCGGCACCGGCAGCCCGGCCGCCTCCATGGCGGCGCGGAAGCCGTGCTCGCGGGCGCGGTTGCACGAGGAGGTGCCCGGGCCGCCGACGTAGACGACGTCGCGGTGCCCGAGCTGGAGCAGGTGCTGGGTGGCGGTCATGCCGCCGGTGAAGTTGGTCGAGCCGACGCTGGTCACCTCGCGCCGCGGCAGGTTCAGCGGGTCGATGACGACCAGCGGCAGGCCGGCGCGGTCCAGGGCGTCGACGTGGGCCGCGCTCAGCTCGCCGGTGACGACGATGACGCCGAGGCGGCCCAGGGCGGCCAGCTCGCGGGCCCAGGGGCGCGCCGTGGCCGGGTCGGCCAGGTCCTCGCCCAGGCGCCCGACGGAGACGGAGACCCCGGCCTCCTCGGCCCCGCTGAGCACGCCGTCGATCACCTGGGTGGCGTAGGCGCGCAGCTCGCCGTGGACGAGGAACTGCACCGCCCCGCCGGCCTGCGGGGACCGGCGCGCGGAGGGGGGCGCGTAGTCGTGCCGGCGCAGCAGCTCCTCCACGAGGGCCCGGGTGTCGGGGGCCACGTCGTCGCGGCCGTTGACGACCTTGGAGACGGTGGCCACCGAGACGCCGGCGGACTCGGCGATGAGCGCGAGGGTGGGACGCCGAGCGCTCCTGCTGCGCGGGGTGCGTTCGAGCACGGCGGCCTCCTGGGCGGGCTGGGCGGAGCTGGGGGGCGGAGCACCCGGTGCGGCCGTGCACGGGGTGGTGGTGCGCTGACGGTGGGTGAGCGGAGGGTGCGGCGACCGTGCCGCGCCCGCTTCTATCGAAAACTTTAGCCCGCGCGGGGGCGGCGGCGGTAGTGCCTGCACGCCCCGGGTGGTACGGCCGGACGCCCCGGGTGGCACGGCTCGGACACGGTACGGACACGGTCGGCGTCGCCGCGGGCGAACGGCTTGACCCGTCCCGACCCGCTGCCTATGGTTCCGTGCGAACGCCGTTGTCGAAAGATTTCGACACGCGGTGAGAGGTCGGGCCCCCACGGGCCCCCGGGAGCGGCACCCGCCGCGTCCGTTCGAGAGCAGCCGCGAGGACGCGGCTCGGCGCATCGGAGATCACAGTGGTTCAGAACCGCACCTCCCGTCGGTCCTTCATGGCCCTGGCCGTGGCGACCCCGCTGGCCGCCACGACGCTGGCCGCCTGCGGCGGCGGCTCGGCGGGCCCCGGCCAGGCGGCCGACGGCGACGCCACCATCTGGTACCTGACGGGCGCCCCCAAGGAGGAGGTGCGCGACCAGTCGGTGGAGTCGTTCAACGAGTCCTCCGAGAACGGCGACCTGGCTGCCACCCCGTACCAGAACGACGCGTACAAGACCAAGATCCGCACCGCCATCGGCGCCGGCCAGGCCCCGACCCTCATCTTCAGCTGGGGCGGCGGCAGCGTGCGCGACTGGGCCGAGGCCGGCCAGATCGACGACCTGACCTCCTTCGTGGACGAGAACCCGGACATGCGCACGCGCCTGTTCGACGCCGCGTGGATCCCGGGCGAGGTGGACGGCAAGGTCTACGCCGTGCCGCACGAGACCGTGCAGCCGATCGTGCTCTACACGAACAACAAGCTGTTCGAGCAGGTCGGCGCGCAGCCGCCGCAGACCTGGGACGAGCTGCTCGCCCTGGTGCCCGTCTTCACCCAGGCCGGCATCGCCCCCATCTCGCTGGCCGGCCAGTCGCGCTGGACCACCATGATGTGGCTGGAGTTCCTCGTCCTGCGCGTGGGCGGCCAGGAGGCCTACCAGGCCCTCAACGACAGCCAGCCGAACGCCTGGTCGAACCCGGACGTCCTCCAGGCCCTCACCCTGGCCCAGGACCTCGTCCGCGCCGGCGGTTTCGTCGAGGGGTTCAACTCGATCGTCGCCGACCAGAACGCCGACCAGGCGCTGCTCTACACCGACCGCGCCGCCATGCTCCTGCAGGGCAGCTGGTGCTACGGCTCCATCAAGGCCGACGGCGGCGACTTCGTCACCGGCGGCAACCTGAGCTTCCAGTCCTTCCCGGTCGTCACCGGCGGCAAGGGCGACGCCTCCGGCACCGTCGGCAACCCGGCGCAGTACTACTCGATCTCCTCCAACGCCTCCGAGGAGCAGAAGCAGATCGCCCGCGACTACCTGCTCGACGGCGTGCTGACCGAGGAGATCGCCGAGGCGTTCATCACCCAGGCCGGCGAGGTCCCGATCCTCAAGGGCGTCGAGGACCAGCTCGCCGCCGCCCCGGACGGCGACTTCCTCACCTTCGTCTACGAGGTCGCCAGCGGCGCGTCCTTCTTCGGCATGTCCTGGGACCAGGCGCTCAGCTCCACCGCCGCCCAGGAGCTGCTCACCAACATCGAGCAGCTCTTCCAGCTCTCGATCACCCCGCAGCAGTTCGCCGACAACATGAACGCGGTCTCGGCGCAGTGAGCAGCGCCACCTCGGGCACCGTCGCGGCCGCTCCGGCCGCGGCGGGCCCGCTCCGCGCCAGCTCGAAGCAGAACAGCACCGGTTCCCTCTGGTGGCTGGTCCTCCCCGCGCTGATCTTCTTCACCGTCTTCGGGATCGTGCCCCTCGTGGGCGTCTTCGCGCTGAGCTTCACCGCCTGGGACGGCATCAGCCCCGTGACGCAGAGCTTCGCGGGCCTGGATAGCTGGACGGCCGTGCTGCGCGACCCCGAGCTGCCCAACGCGCTGCTGGTGACCTTCCTCATCATGGCGCTGTCGTGGCTGGTGCAGACCCCGATCAGCCTGCTGATCGGCGTCTTCATCGCGGGCAACCAGCGCTACCGCGCGTTCCTGGCGGTGCTGTACTTCATCCCGCTGCTGCTCAGCTCGGCCGCCATCGCCATCGTCTACAAGGCGCTGCTCGACCCGAACTTCGGCATCGGCGCCAGCACCGGCCTGACCTTCCTCGACCAGGACTGGCTCGGCCGGCGGTGGCTGGCGCTGGGTGTCGTCGTCTTCGTCGTCTCCTGGCAGTTCGTGCCGTTCCACTCCCTGATCTACCAGGGCGGCGTGCGGCAGATCCCCGTCTCGATGTACGAGGCGGCGCAGCTGGACGGCGCGGGCCGCGTGAAGCAGTTCTTCCACATCACGGTCCCGCAGCTGAAGTACACGATCATCACGTCCTCGACGCTGATGGTCGTCGGGTCGCTGACCTTCTTCGACCTCATCTTCGTGCTCACCCAGGGCGGCCCGGGCAACGCCACCCGCGCCCTGGCCCTGGACATGTACCTGCGCGGCTTCCGGGCCAGCCTCATGGGGCAGGCCAGCGCGATCGCCGTCATCCTGGTCCTCGTGGGTCTCGCGCTGGCGCTGCTGCTGCAGCGCCTGGGCGGCAAGGACGCCAACACCAGCCAGCTGGAAGGGGCCTGACCTCATGGCCACCACCGTCTCCGCCCCGCCGCGCTCCTCCGCCGGCGACGGCGGCACCGGCCGCCGCGGGCGCTCGGGCCTGTCGCGCAACTACCTCGGCGGCCTCGCCGGGTGGATCTGGCTGGCGATCATCATCATCCCGATCTACTGGATCCTGGTCACCAGCTTCAAGGAGCAGTCCGAGTACTTCCGGACCAACCCGCTGGCCCCGCCGCAGAACCCGACCTTCCTGGCCTACCAGCAGGTCATCGAGGCGGACATCGTCCGCTACTTCTTCAACAGCGTCATCGTCACCGTGTGCTCGGTGGTCCCGGCGGTGCTGATGTCGTTCATGGCCGCCTTCGCCATCGTGCGCGGCGGCGGCGGGCGGTTCCTGAAGTCGGTCAACGCCGTCTTCCTCATGGGCCTGGCGATCCCGCTGCAGGCGACGATCATCCCCGTCTACCTGATCATCATCCGCCTGGAGCTGTACGACACCCTCACGGCGCTGATCCTGCCGTCGATCGCCTTCGCGATCCCGCTGACGGTGCTGCTGCTGTCGAACTTCATCCGCGACGTGCCCAACGAGCTGTTCGAGTCCATGCGCCTGGACGGCTCCAGCGAGTGGGGCAGCATGTGGCGCCTGGCGTTCCCGCTGACGCGCCCCGCGATCGTCACGGTGAGCATCTACAACGCGCTGCAGGTCTGGAACGGCTTCCTGCTGCCCCTGGTGCTGACCCAGAGCCCCGACCGGCGCGTCATGCCGCTGGCGCTGTGGGACTTCCAGGGCCAGTACACCGTCAACATCCCGGCCGTGCTGGCCGCGGTGGTGCTGAGCACGCTGCCGATCCTCGTCCTGTACGTCGTGGGCCGTCGTCAGCTCATCGCCGGCCTGACCGCCGGCTTCAGCAAGTGACCACCCCCGTGCAGTGACGTCCCACCCCCGTCGGCGCGCCGCCTGAGCGGCGC
>NZ_JBJLRD010000036.1:0-43192 GCF_050871305.1 Kineococcus gypseus
CGCCCCCCCCCGCCCCGCCCCCCCCCCCTCCCCCGCCCCCCCCCCCCCCCCCCCCCCCCCCCCCCCCCCCCCCCCCCCCCCCCCCCCCCCCCGCGGCCGGTACGCCGCCGCACGACCTCGCCACTGCGCCGCTGCGCCTCCGCACGACCTCGCCGCCGCGCCGCCGTGCGGCGGGGGTGGTTGGGTGTCGCAGGACCGGGGCGAGCGCCCCGCGGGAGGAGGGCGAGACGATGAGCAGCACGGCGAGCACGCGCAGCGACCTGGCACGGCTGGTGCTGCGACTGGGCGTGGGTGGCACCCTGGCCGCCCACGGGGCGCAGAAGCTGTTCGGGGCCTTCGGCGGGCCCGGTCTGGAGGGCACCCGCGGCGCCATGCACGCCATGGGCTTCCGCCCCAGCGGGCGCAGCGCGCTGCTGGCGGGGCTGAGCGAGACGGGCGGCGGGGCGCTGCTGGCCCTGGGCCTGGCGACCCCGGCCGCCGGCGCGACCGCCGCGGCGACCATGGCGGCCGCGGCCACCGTGCACGCCCCCAACGGCTTCTGGTCCACCTCCGGCGGGCTGGAGTACCCGGCGGTGCTGGCGCTGGCCAGCACGGCGCTGGCCGTCTCGGGCCCGGGGCGCCTGTCCCTGGACCACGCCCTGGGCCACGCGCTGAACCGGCCCTGGATGCCGGCGGTCGCGCTGCTGGCCGCCGGCGCGGGCGCGGCGCTGACCATCCGCCAGCGGCAGGCGACCGTGGCCGCGGACGCGTCGGCGCAGGGGTCGGCGAGCACCTCCGGCGACTCCCCCGACGAGCCCGTCGCGTCCTGACGGCCCCCGCCCCCCGAGGTCCCGGCGGAGGCCGGGGCCCTCGCGGGCCCTCAGGGGGCCGGCAGCAGGCGCAGCTCCAGGGAGTCCACCCGCTGGGCCACCACGTCGGAGGCGCCGAGCAGGTGCCCGGCGCGGGCGGTCAGCTCGTCGAGCGCGGGGCGGTCCAGGCCCGGGGCCACCCCCAGCACCAGGCGCAGCTCCGCACCGCTCGCCGCCTCCAGCCGCACCCCCCGCACGGCCGGCACGGCGGACAGCGCCTCGGCCACCGCCGCCTCCACGACGCCGTCGAAGGGGGCCGGCACCCACTCGCGCTCCTGCGCGAGCGCCCACAGCGCCGTGCGGCGCACCACGAAGCGCACCGGGCCGGCGGGGTCGAGCACGAGCACCTCGCAGCCCTCCTGCACCCCCGACAGGGCCGCGCGCGCGGCGGCCACCGGCACCGGCCGGGCGTCGGAGCGCCAGGCGGCCAGGGCCGCCAGGTCGGTGAACAGCGGCAGGCCGCGCCGCCCGTCCGGCTGCGTCAGCAGGGCCAACGCCATGTCGGCGCTCTTGTCCCCCGCCGGGCCGGCCGCGACGACGTCGCGCTCGCCCAGGACGGCCACGACGGGCGCGAAGACGCGCGCGGCGGCCAGCTGGGCCACCACGCGCGCCTCCGCGCGCAGCAGGTCCGCAGCGCCGGCGCCGGCGCCGCGCGCGGCGCTCCACTCGCCCAGCGCGCGCTGCAGGCCGGGGGCGCGACGGCCCTCGTCGCCGGTGAAGGGGTTGGGCAGCAGGGTCCGCCCTGCCCAGGGCACCCCGGCGGAGTCGGCACCGCCGGCGCCCGGCTCCCCCGGCTCCCCGGGCTCCCCGGGCTCCCCGGGCTCCCCGGGCTCGCCGGGCTCGCCGGGTGCGCCCAGCGGGCCGGTCAGGGCCGGCCCGCCACGTCCAGCGCCTGCGGCAGGGTGAAGGCGCCGGCGTACAGGGCCTTGCCGACGATGGCGCCCTCGACGCCGACCTCCACGAGCTCGCGCAGCACGCGCAGGTCCTCCAGGCTGGAGACGCCGCCGGAGGCGACGACGGGGGCGGAGGTGCGCGCGCACACCTCGCGCAGCAGCTCGGTGTTCGGCCCGCGCAGGGTGCCGTCCTTGGTGACGTCGGTGACGACGTAGCGCGCGCAGCCGTCGGCGTCCAGGCGCGCCAGCACGTCCCACAGGTCCCCGCCCTCGCGGGTCCAGCCGCGCGCGGCCAGCGTGGTGCCGCGCACGTCCAGGCCCACCGCGACGCGGTCGCCGTGGCGGGCGATGGCCGAGCGGGTCCAGGCCGGGTCCTCCAGGGCGGCGGTGCCGAGGTTGACGCGGCGGCAGCCGGTGGCCAGGGCCGCCTCCAGGGAGGCATCGTCGCGGATGCCGCCGGAGAGCTCCACGGCCACGTCCAGGCGCCCGACGACCTCGGCGAGCAGGTCGCGGTTGGAGCCGCGCCCGAAGGCGGCGTCGAGGTCGACGAGGTGGATCCACTCGGCACCGGCCTCCTGCCACGCGAGGGCGGCGTCCAGGGGGGAGCCGTAGAAGGTCTCGCTGCCGGCCTCGCCCTGCACGAGGCGGACGGCCTGGCCGTCGGCGACGTCGACGGCGGGCAGGAGCTCGAGCCGCGGGGCGGCGGGGGTGGCGCTGGTCACGGGCGGGCAGTCTACGAGCCGGCGCGGCTCAGCCCAGCGAGGCCACCCAGTTGCGCAGCAGCTGCGCCCCGGCGTCGCCGGACTTCTCGGGGTGGAACTGCGTGGCCGACAGCGGGCCGTTCTCCACGGCGGCCACGAAGCGCGCGCCGTGCTCGGCCCACGTCACGCGCGGCGCCTGCACGCGACCGCCGGTGGTGTCGACCAGGTCGAAGCGCTGCACGGCGTAGGAGTGCACGAAGTAGAAGCGCTCGTGCTCCACGCCGTCGAAGAGCACCGAGCCCGCCGGCGGCTGCACCGGCGTCCAGCCCATGTGTGGCACGACCTGCGCGGGCAGGCGCTCGACGGTGCCGGGCCACTGGCCCAGCCCTTCCGCCACGCCGCCGCCGGGCTCGGTGGAGGTCTCGAACATCACCTGCAGGCCCACGCAGATGCCCAGGACGGGCCGGCCGCCGGCCAGGCGCTTGTCGACGATGCCGGCGCCGTCGATGGCCCGCAGACCGGCGTTGACGGCGGCGAAGGCGCCCACGCCGGGCACGAGCAGCCCGTCGGCCTCCAGCGCGGCGCCCCTGTCGGCGGTCAGCTCGACGTCGGCGCCCACCCGCTCCAGGGCGCGCACGGCCGAGCGCACGTTGCCGAAGCCGTAGTCGAGGACGACGACCCTCCTGCTCACAGCGCCCCCTTCGTGGACGGCACGCCCTGCACGCGCGGGTCCGGCTCGACGGCGTAGCGCAGCGCGCGGGCGAGCGCCTTGAACTGCGCCTCGACGACGTGGTGCGGGTCGCGCCCGGCCAGGACGCGCACGTGCAGCGCGATCTGCGCGTGGAAGGCGAAGCTCTCCAGCACGTGGCGGGTCAGCGAGCCGGTGAAGTGCCCGCCGATCAGGTGCAGCTCCTGCCCGGGCGGCTCGCCGGTGTGCACGCAGTAGGGACGGCCGGAGACGTCGACGACGACGTGCGCGAGCGCCTCGTCCAGCGGGACGGTGGCGTCGGCGAAGCGGCGGATGCCGCGCTTGTCGCCCAGCGCCTGGCGGAACGCCTGGCCGAGCACGATGGCGGTGTCCTCGACCGTGTGGTGCACGTCGACGTGGGTGTCGCCCTTGGCGCGGACGGTGAGGTCCACCAGCGAGTGCTTGCCCAGCGCGGTGAGCACGTGGTCGTAGAACGGCACCGTGGTGTCGATCTCGGTGCGCCCGGTGCCGTCGAGGTCGAGCTCGACCAGGACGCTGGACTCGGACGTGCTGCGCTCCACGCGCGCGGTGCGGCTCACTTCTCCTCCTCGTCGACCTCGGTCAGCGCCTGCCGGAACGCCGCCATCTCCGCCGCTGTTCCGACGCTCACCCGCAGCCAGCCCTCCGGGCCCGTCTCGCGGATGAGCACCCCGCGCTCCAGCAGCCCCCGCCACACCGCGTGCCGGTCGGCGAAGGTGCCGAAGAGCACGAAGTTGGCGTCGGACTCGGCGACCTCGTGCCCCCGGCCCCGCAGCCACTGCACGGTCTCGTCGCGCCGGGCGCGCAGCTCGGCGACGGTGGACAGCAGGGTGGCGGAGTGCTTCAGCGCGGCGCGCGCGACGGCCTGCGTGACCGCCGAGAGGTGGTACGGCAGGCGCACGATGCGCAGCGCGTCGACGAGCGCGGGGGCCGCGGCCAGGTAGCCCACGCGCGCGCCGGCCAGGGAGAACGCCTTGCTCATGGTGCGCGAGACGGCGAGGTTGCCGTGGGCGGGCAGCAGCTCCAGCGCGCTGGGCACCCCGGCGCGGCGGAACTCGCCGTACGCCTCGTCGACGACGACGACCGCCGGGCGCGGCAGGGCGTCCACGGCGTCGAGGACCGCCTCGACCGTGCTCAGCGGCAGCGCGGTGCCGGTGGGGTTGTTGGGGCTGGCCAGCAGCACCACGGAGGGGCGGTGCTCGGCGACCTGCGCGCGCGCGTGCTCGACGTCGAGGGTGAAGTCCTGCGCGCGGCGGCCGGCGACCCAGCGGGTGAGGGTGTCGCGGGCGTACTCCGGGTACATCGAGTACGTCGGCGCGAAGCTCAGCGCGGTGCGGCCCGGGCCGCCGAAGGCCTGCAGCACGTGCAGCATGACCTCGTTGGAGCCGTTGGCGGCCCACACCTGCTCGGGCGCGAGGTCGGCGCCGGACTCCAGGCGCAGGTACGCGGCGAGGTCGGCGCGCAGGTCGAGGAACTCGCGGTCCGGGTAGCGGTTCAGGCCGGTGGCCGCGCGCGCGACGGCGTCGGCGATGTCGGCGACGACCTCGGGGGCCACCGGGTACGGGTTCTCGTTGACGTTGAGCACCACCGGCACCTGCAGCTGCGGCGCGCCGTAGGGGTGCTCACCGCGCAGGTCCTCGCGCAGCGGCAGGTCCTCCAGGGCGGTGGCCCTGCTCGGCGGTCGGGCGGTTCCGGTGCTCACGGCGCCATCCTCCCAGAACGCCGGGTCCGCGCGGGACGCTCAGGGGCGCCGCGGGCCCGTCGCGCCGGGCCCGTCCGGGCCGTCCTCGCCGGAGCCGTCCGCGCCCGGGCCGGCGTCGCGGCGGAAGAGCTTCCAGAAGGCGCCGATGCGGCTGCCCTCGCCGCCCTGCGCGGCGCCGGCGGCCCGCGCGGGGTCGACGCGGCCGAGCACGAGCTGCTGCACCTGGTCGGGCCACACCGACAGCAGCAGCCCCGGGCGCGGGTCGGTGCCGCGCTCGCCGGCGGTCCAGCTCTGCCCCTCGATGGAGTCCTCGCCCACCGTCAGCAGCAGCACCTCCGCGCGGCGCACCGCCTGCGACAGGGCCCGCGCGTCCCGCTCGCCCGTGGTGGGGTCCTCGGTGACCAGGACGCAGCCGACGCCGCGCACCGGCACGACGTGGGCGCGCACCCCGGCCACCGTGCACACCTCGGCGAGCTTGCGCGCGTCGGCCACCGGCACGACGAGCACCGAGCGCACCGGCCGCGCGGGGCCGAACTCGCGCTCGAAGGCGGCGTCGAAGTCGAAGTCCTCGCCCAGGCCCTCGCCCAGGTCCTCGCCCGGGTCCTCCCCCGGCTCCCCGCCGGGTCGCTCGCCGGGTCCGTCGCCGGGTCGCTCGCCGGGCTCGCCGGGCCGGCTCACGCGAACCTCGCGGTGACGGCCCGCCCGTGCGCGGGCAGGTCCTCGGACTCGGCCAGCGCCACGACGTGCTCGGCGACCTCGCGCAGCGCGGCCTCGTCGTAGTCGACGACGTGCACGCCGCGCAGGAAGGTCTGCACGCCCAGGCCGCCGGCGTGCGAAGCGGTGCCGCCGGTGGGCAGGACGTGGTTGGAGCCGGCGCAGTAGTCGCCCAGCGAGACGGGCGAGTGGGGGCCGACGAAGACGGCGCCGGCGTTGCGCACCCGGGCGGCGACCGCGCGCGCGTCGGCGGTCTGCACCTCCAGGTGCTCGGCGGCGTAGGCGTCCACCACGGCCAGGCCGGCGTCGACGTCGTCGACCAGGACGACGCCGGACTGGCTGCCGGCCAGGGCCTCGGCGATGCGGGCGGCGTGCTTGGCCGCGGGCACCAGCTCGGCCAGGGCGGCGTCGACGGCGTCGGCCAGCGCCTCGGAGGGGGTCACGAGCACGGCGGCGGCCAGCGGGTCGTGCTCGGCCTGGCTGACGAGGTCGGCCGCGACGTGGCGCGGGTCGGCGGTGTCGTCGGCGAGCACGGCGATCTCGGTGGGACCCGCCTCGGAGTCGATGCCCACCACGCCCTGCACGTAGCGCTTGGCGGAGGCGACGTAGATGTTGCCCGGGCCGGTGACCACGTCGACCGGGGCGACGACGACCTCGCCGTCGGCGTCGCGCGCGCCGTAGGCGAACATCGCCACCGCCTGCGCCCCGCCGACGGCGTAGACCTCCTCCACGCCCAGCAGCTCGCACGCCGCCAGGACGGCCGGGTGCGGCAGGCCGCCGTGGTCGCGCTGCGCCGGGCTGGTCACGGCGATCGAGGCCACCCCGGCCTCCTGGGCGGGCACGACGTTCATCACGACGCTGGAGGGGTACACCGCCCGCCCGCCCGGCACGTACAGCCCCACGCGCGCCACCGGCACCCAGCGCTCGGTGACGGTGCCGCCGTCGGCCAGGCGGGTGGTGGTGTCCGGCCGGCGCTGGTCGGCGTGCACGAGGCGGGCGCGGCGCGCGCTCTCCTCCAGGGCCGCGCGCACCTGCGGGTCTAGGCCGGCCAGCGCCTCGCGCAGCGCCTCGCGGGGCACGCGCACGTGCGTCAGCCGCACGCCCTCGAAGCGCTCGGTCAGCTCCAGCAGGGCGGCGGTGCCGCGGGCGCGCACGTCCTCGCAGATGGGCGCGACGGTGGCCAGCGCGGCGGCCACGTCGACCCCGGCGCGCGGGAGCACCGCGCGCAGGGCCACCGCGTCGAGGGTGCGCCCGCGCAGGTCGGTGCGGCGCAGCGCGCGGAGGGTGCCCGCGGCGGCTGCCGGGGCGTCGGGCTGGGCGGCGGGGGTCACAGCAGAAGTGTACGGACGGCGGTGCCGCCCGGGACCGGGCCCGCCGGCGGCCCTAGACTCCGGCGCGTGCCCCAGCGCCTGCCCCTCTTCCCCCTCGGCAGCGTGCTCTTCCCCGGCCTGGTCCTGCCGCTGAACGTCTTCGAGCCGCGCTACCGGCGCCTCGTGCAGGACCTCGTCGCGGAGGAGCGCGAGGGTCTCAAGGGCTTCGGCGTGGTGGCCATCCGCGCCGGCCACGAGGTGGGCGAGGGCGGCGCGCTGGCCCTGCACGACGTCGGCTGCGTGGCGCTGCTGCGCGAGGTCACCGAGCTCGAGGACGGGCGCTACGAGATCGTCACCGTGGGGGCCACGCGCTTCCGCCTGCTCGGCCTGGACGACGAGGCCGGCACCCCGTACCTGACGGGCCTGGTCGAGCCGTACGGCGAGGACGAGGACGACGAGGACGACGCCGAGGACGCGCCGGTGCCCGCGGACGTGGCGGCGCTGGCCGCCGCTGTCGAGCGCCGCTTCGCCGAGTACCGCGAGCAGCTGGGCATCGGCGGCGCCACCGCCCCGGCCGACCCCTCGGTCCTGTCGTACCTGGTGGCCGCCGCCGCGGTCCTGCCGCTGGCCGAGCGCCAGCGGCTGCTGGAGGCGCCCGACACCCGCGCGCGGCTGCGCGAGGAGCTGGCCCTGCTCAAGCGCGAGAGCGCCCTCATCGCCGCGCTGGGCACCGTGCCGGCCTCGGAGCTGCCCGGCGGACGGCCCAACCCCAACTAGCGGCCCGACCCCGACCAGGGGCCCGACCCCGACCCGAGGCCCCGACCCCCGGAGGACCAGCGTGGCCAGGAACCGCGGACCGCGCGCGGAGGCGGGCACGCCCGCGCTGCGCCTGCTCGCCGAGCGCGGCACCCCCCACACCGTGCACCCGTACCCGCACGAGGCGGGCACCACCGCCTACGGCGAGGAGGCCGTGCGGGCGTTGCGCGCGGCCGGCGTGGACGTCAGCGGCGAGCGCGTCCTGAAGACGCTGCTGGCCGACGTCGACGGCCGCCTCGTGGTCGCCGTGGTGCCGGTGGCCTCGCAGCTGGACCTGAAGGCGCTGGCCGCCGCCGCCGGCGGCAGGGCGGCGGCCATGGCCGACCCCGCCCGCGCGCAGCGCTCCAGCGGGTACGTGCTCGGCGGCATCAGCCCGCTCGGCCAGCGCACGGCGCTGCCGACCCTCGTCGACGAGTCCGCCGCCCGGTTCCCCACCGTCCTGGTCAGCGCCGGGCGGCGCGGGCTGCAGGTGGAGCTGGCGCCGCAGGACCTGCTGGCGGCCACCGGCGGGCGCTGCGCGCGCATCGCCCGCGCCTGACGCTCGACCTCGCCCGACCGCGCCCGACCGCGCCCGGCGCGACCGCGCCCGGCGCCGCGCTCAGCGCTCGGCGCGCACCCAGTCGGCCAGCGCCCCGGCGAGCGTCACCAGCGCCACCAGCGCGGCCACGACCAGCGGCTGCACGAGCACCACCGACCAGGCGTGCACCGACACGTGCGCGGCCTCGCCCGGGTCCGCCGGCGGCAGGACCCCGGCGACCGCGACGGTCAGCAGCGCCCCCGAGAGGGCACCGGCCAGCGCGGCGAGCAGCACGAGGACGGGGCGCTCGCCGGCGCGGCGCAGCACCACCACGGCGGCCACTGCCCCCGCCAGGGCGGTCAGGACCGCGAAGGAGCCGTCGCGCGCGACGGGGTACTGGGCGGCGGAGGTCAGCACCGGCTCGCCGACCAGCGCAGCCGAGGGCCGGCGCGCCAGCGCCCACCACAGCACGCCCAGCAGCGCGCCGCCGGCGGCCTGCCCCACCAGCAGGGCCAGCGGCAGGCGCGTCCCCGGCGCCCGGGCGGAGCCGTCCGGCGCGGGCGGGGCGGTCGGGCCCGGCCTCACACCAGGCACGTCGGGCCGAGCAGGGCCTTGAGGTCGCCGAAGAGGGCCGGGCTGGGCGTCACGCGCAGCGCGTCGTCCAGGCGCATGAGGGTGCCCGAGCCCCCGCCGGCG
Organism: Kineococcus gypseus; assembly: GCF_050871305.1. Classification (NCBI taxonomy): domain Bacteria; kingdom Bacillati; phylum Actinomycetota; class Actinomycetes; order Kineosporiales; family Kineosporiaceae; genus Kineococcus; species Kineococcus gypseus. The sequence continues at coordinate 8,925 of NZ_JBJLRD010000036.1, forward strand.
CGCGTCAGGCGCAGGCGCACCTCGGTGGTGCCCGGGTGGGTGGTCAGCACGTCGCGCAGGCGCTCGACCACCGGCGGGGTGCACCGGGCGGTGGGCAGCGAGACGGTCACCGGCATCCCGTCGGTGGCGCTGACGTCGGGCACCTGCAGCTCGGAGGCGTAGATCGTGGGCACCTCGTCGCGGCGGTTCAGGCGCCCCTTGACGACCACCACGAGGTCCTCGGCGAGCAGCGGGGCGACCGTGAGGTAGGCCTGCGGGAAGAACAGGCACTCGATGGCGCCCTCGAGGTCCTCCACCGTGACGATGGCCCACTGGTTGCCCTGCTTGGTCATCTTGCGCTGCAGGCTCGTGATCATCCCGGCCACGGTGATCTGGGAGCCGTCCGGGCGCGAGTCGTCCGCCGTCAGCGAGGCGATGGAGCAGTCCGAGGCGTTGGCCAGCAGGTGCTCCAGGCCGAAGAGCGGGTGGTCGGAGACGTACAGGCCCAGCATCTGCCGCTCGTGCGCGAGCAGCTCGCCCTTCTCCCACTCGGGCAGGTCGGGGATCTCCACGGTGAAGCCGCCGCCGTCGGCGCCGTCGTCCCCGCCGCCCAGGCCGGCGAACAGGTCGAACTGGCCGATGGCCTCGTTGCGCTTGACGTCCACGACGGCGTCGACGGCGTCCTCGTGCTTGGCCACCAGGGCGCGGCGGCGGTGCCCCAGGGAGTCGAAGGCGCCCGCCTTGATGAGCGATTCGATGGTGCGCTTGTTGCACACCACCGCCGGGACCTTCGTGAGGAAATCGGTGAACGACTCGTAGCGGCCGCGCTCCTCGCGCGCGGCGACGACCGCGTCGACGACGTTGGCGCCGACGTTGCGGATCGCCGTGAGCCCGAAGCGGATGTCGTGACCGACCGGGGTGAAGTTCGCGCTGGACTCGTTCACGTCCGGCGGCAGCACCCGGATGCCCATGCGGCGGCACTCGTTGAGGTACAGCGCCGACTTGTCCTTGTCGTCGCGCACGCTGGTGAGCACCGCGGCCATGTACTCGGCCGGGTAGTTCGCCTTCAGGTAGGCCGTCCAGTAGGACACCAGCCCGTAGGCGGCCGAGTGCGCCTTGTTGAAGGCGTAGTCGGAGAAGGGCACGAGGATGTCCCACAGCGCCTTGACGGCGGCGGCGGAGAACCCGTTCTCCTTCATGCCGGCCTCGAACCCGACGTACTCCGCGTCGAGGACCTCGCGCTTCTTCTTGCCCATCGCGCGGCGCAGCAGGTCGGCCTTGCCCAGGGTGTAACCGGCGACCTTCTGCGCGATCGACATGACCTGCTCCTGGTACACGATCAGGCCGTAGGTCGTGGAGAGGATCTCCTTCAGCGGCTCCTCGAGCTCCGGGTGGATCGGGGTGATCTCCTGCTGGCCGTTCTTGCGCAGCGCGTAGGCGGTGTGCGAGCCGGCGCCCATGGGCCCGGGGCGGTACAGCGCGCCGACGGCGGAGATGTCCTCGAAGTTGTCCGGGCGCATCAGCCGCAGCAGCGAGCGCATCGGGCCGCCGTCGAACTGGAAGACGCCCAGGGTGTCGCCGCGCCCGAGCAGCTCGTAGGTCGCCGGGTCGGTCAGCTCCAGGGACTCCAGGTCCACCGGGTCCTTGCCGTTGAGCTCGACGTTCTTCAGCGCGTCGTCGAGGATCGTGAGGTTACGCAGGCCCAGGAAGTCCATCTTGACCAGCCCGAGCGTCTCGCACGTCGGGTAGTCGAACTGGGTGATGATCGCGCCGTCGGCCTCGCGCTTCATGATCGGGATGAGGTCGATCAGCGGGTCCGAGGACATGATGACGCCGGCGGCGTGCACGCCCCACTGGCGCTTGAGCCCCTCCAGGCCGCGCGCGGTGTCGACGACGCGCACGACCTCGGGGTCGCTCTTGTACAGCTCGCGGAACTCCCCGGCCTCGGAGTAGCGCTTGTGGGCCGGGTCGAAGATGCCCGAGAGCGGGATGTCCTTGCCCATCACGGCCGGCGGCATCGTCTTGGTGATGCGCTCGCCCATGGCGAAGGGGAACCCCAGCACGCGCGAGGAGTCCTTCACGGCCTGCTTGGCCTTGATGGTGCCGTAGGTGACGATCTGGGCGACGCGGTCGGTGCCGTACTTCTCCACGACGTACTGGATGACCTCGCCGCGCCGGCGCTCGTCGAAGTCGACGTCGAAGTCGGGCATCGACATGCGCTCGGGGTTCAGGAAGCGCTCGAAGAACAGCCCGTGCCGCAACGGGTCCAGGTCGGTGATCTTCATGGCGTAGGCGGCCATCGAGCCGGCGCCGGAACCGCGGCCCGGGCCGACGCGGATGCCGTTGGCCTTGGACCAGTTGATGAAGTCGGCGACGACGAGGAAGTAGCCGGCGTACCCCTTGGAGGTGATGACCTCGATCTCGTAGTCGGCCTGCTTGCGCACGTCGTCGGGGATGCCGCCCGGGTAGCGGTGCGCCAGCCCGCTCCAGACCTCCTTGACGAACCAGCTCTCCTCGTCCTCGCCGGGCGGGCAGGGGAAGCGCGGCATGTAGGCGCCGGTGGACTCGGTGAACTCCACCTCGCAGCGCTCGGCGATGAGCAGGGTGTTGTCGCACGCCTCGGGGTGGTCGCGCCACAGGTGGCGCATCTCCGCCGGGCTCTTGAGGTAGAACTCGTCGGCGTCGAACTTGAACCGCTTGGGGTCCGCCAGCGTCGAGCCGGACTGCACGCACAGCAGCGCCGCGTGCGCCTGGGCGTCCTCGGCGCGCGTGTAGTGCAGGTCGTTGGTGGCGATCAGCGGCAGGTCGAGGTCCTTGGCGAGCTTGAGCAGGTCGTCCTGCACGCGCCGCTCGATGTCCAGGCCGTGGTCCATCAGCTCGCAGAAGAAGTTGCCCGCGCCGAAGATGTCGCGGAACTCCGCCGCCGCCGCCCGCGCCTCGTCGTACTGGCCCAGCCGCAGGCGCGTCTGCACCTCCCCCGAGGGGCAGCCGGTCGTGGCGATCAGGCCCTGCGCGTAGGTGCTCAGCAGCTCGCGGTCCATGCGCGGCTTGTAGAGGAAGCCCTCCAGGGAGGCCAGCGAGCTCATCTTGAAGAGGTTGTGCATGCCGGCGGTGTTCTCGGCCAGCATCGTCATGTGGGTGTACGAGCCCGCGCCCGAGACGTCGTCGCCCGGGCGCGAGGACTGGTCGCCCCACTTCACGCGCGTCTTGTCCTGGCGCGCGGTGCCCGGCGTCAGGTACGCCTCCACGCCGATGATCGGCTTCACGCCGTGCTTCCTGGCGCTCTTCCAGAAGTCGTAGGCGCCGAAGACGAAGCCGTGGTCGGTGGTGGCCACCGCGGGCATCCCCATCGCGGCGGCCTCGCGGAAGAGGTCGTCGACCTTCGCCGCACCGTCGAGCATCGAGTACTCGGTGTGCACGTGCAGGTGGGCGAACGAGTCGGCGGATGCCATGGTCTGGCGCCTCCTGGAGCGGTGCGGCGGGTGGTGCGGCCTCGATGGTAGGCGCCGCCGGGGACAGTGGCGGTCAGCCTCGCCGACGACCCCGGCGGCCGGGTCGCACCCCGCGGCGCCCGAGCCCGCGACGCCCCGCGCGCACGGTCCGGCGCGCCGTGGTCCCGACGGGTGGTCCTGCTCGCCCGGACGGGTGCCGGCGGGCGGCGGCGGGCGCCGACCGGCGCGCGCTGCTGCCACCGTGGTGCAGCCGGGGGCCGACACGGGCCCCGGGGACGCGGCGAGGAGGAGACGGCGGGCATGGCAGCAGTGCAGGGGACGACCCCGCGGGGGTCGCGCTCCGCCGCCGGGCACCGCTCCCGGCTCCTCGTGCGGCGCCTCGTGCGGCACCTCGACGCCGGCACCGCCGAACCCGCGCTCGCCGACCGCTTCACGCGCTGCGTCGACGCCCTGCAGCGGCCCGCGGAGCGCGCCGGGGTGCTGGGCGGCGCGAAGGTCCGCCTGGTGGGCCTGGCCGCGCGGCACCCGCTGCAGGTGCTCCCGACCGCCGTGGCGATCGCCCGCCTGCCCCGGCTGGGGGTGCGCACGGACGCCTCGCCCGGCGGGCTCACCCTGCGGGCGGCACTGACCCAGCGCTACCTGGGGCTCGTCCCCGTGGGCGCGGCCGGCCTGGCCGTGCTCGAGGTGCCCGCGACCCCCGGCGCGTACCGCGACGGCGCCTCGCGGCAGACGCTGCGCCGCAAGGTGCGCGCGGCCGAGCGGCGCGGGACCACCTGGCGGCTCGTGCACGACCCCGCCGAGCGCCGCGAGCTGCTGGTGCGCGCCGAGGCGGCCGAGCGCGCCCACCGCGACGCGCGCTACCGCAGCGAGGACCCGGACAACAGCGAGGTGCTCGAGCACGACCTGTGGCTGGTGGCGGAGGTGGCCGGGGAGCCGGTGCTGCTGTCGGTGACGCCCACGGCCGGGGAGTGGGGCTCGCTGCGCTACTTCCGCACGCTCGGTTCCGGACCCGCGCAGAGCGACGCGCGCTACTACGCGCTGGCCCACCTGGTGGACGAGCTGGCGCGGCGCGGGGTGCGCCACCTGCTCGACGCCACGCCCCCGCTCAAGCTGACCAACGGGCTGCGCCACTTCCAGCGCATGGTGGGCTTCCGCTACGCGCGCGTGCACCTCGCGGGCTCCGCCGGGCCGGCCGCCCCGGCGGTCGCACCGGTCGACGGGTCCGCGGCGGTGCATGGGCCCGCAGCGTCGCACCGACCGGCCGCCCGCCCGGTGCGGCGGGGACGGCCGGCGCGCCCGGGCGGGCGCGTCCCGGCGGCTCAGTCGGACAGCCGGGCCAGGGCCGTGGCGAGGTCGTCGGGGTAGGAGCTGGTGAACTCCACCGGCCGCCCCGTGCCCGGGTGCTCGAAGCCCAGCCGGACGGCGTGCAGCCACTGCCGCCCCACCCCCAGGCGCGCGGCCAGCACCGGGTCGGCGCCGTAGGTCAGGTCGCCCACGCACGGGTGGCGCAGCGCCGAGAAGTGCACGCGGATCTGGTGCGTGCGGCCGGTCTCCAGGTGCACCTCGGCCAGGGCGGCGGCGCGGAAGGCCTCCAGGACCTCGTAGTGGGTCACCGACGGCTTGCCGTCCGCGGTGACCGCGAAGCGGTACGCGCTGCCCGGGTGGCGGCCGATGGGGGCGTCGATGGTGCCGCGCAGCGGGTCCGGGTGGCCCTGCACGAGCGCGTGGTAGACCTTCTCGACCGTGCGCTCCTTGAAGGCGCGCTTGAGCGCGGAGTAGGCGTGCTCGCTCTTGGCGACGACCATCAGCCCGGAGGTCCCCACGTCCAGGCGGTGCACGACCCCCTGGCGCTCGGCGGCCCCGGAGGTGGCCACGCGGTAGCCGGCGGCGGCCAGGCCCCCCACGACCGTCGGCCCGGTCCAGCCCGGGCTCGGGTGGGCGGCCACGCCCACCGGCTTGTCGACGACGACGAGGTCCTCGTCGTCGTGCACGACCACCAGGCCCTCGACGGGCTCGGCCACCACGGCCGGCGCCGACGGCGGGTCGGGCACCTCCACCTCGAGCCAGGCGCCGGCGCGCACCCGGTCGGACTTGCCCACGACGGCGCCGTCGACGAGCACGCCGCCGGCGGCGGCGATCTCGGCGGCGCGCGTGCGCGACAGGCCCAGCAGGCGGGAGAGGGCGGCGTCCACGCGCTCGCCCTCGAGGCCGTCGGGCACGGGCAGGCTGCGCACCTCAGGCACGGGAGCCCTCCCCCGCCGCTCGGGCGCCGCGCTGCTCGCGGGAGCCGTCCAGGCCCACCCCGCGCAGCGTCATCACCGCGATGAGCACCGCGGCGCAGCAGATGCTCGCGTCGGCCACGTTGAAGACGGGCCAGCTCGGCAGCTCGAGGAAGTCCACGACGTGCCCGCGCGCGAAGCCCGGCTGGCGCAGCAGGCGGTCGGTGAGGTTGCCCGCCGCACCGGCGAGCAGGAAGCCGAGAGCCGCGGCCCAGCCGGTGCTGCGCAGCCGGCGCGCCAGCACCAGCACGGCGACCACCACCGCCAGCGCGACCGCGGTGAAGACCCAGGTGGCGCCCGTGGCGAAGCTGAAGGCCGCCCCCGGGTTGCGGATCAGGTGCAGCTGCAGCACCTCGCCGAGCAGCGGCCTGCGCACTCCCGGCTCGAGGTGGGCCACGGCCAGCACCTTGGTGACCTGGTCCAGGGCGTACACGGACAGCGCCAGCACCAGCGCGTGGGCGGTGCGGCGCGGGCGGGCGGCGGGCGGGGGCGCGGTCATGGCCGCACGAGTCTCCCACGCCCGCCGCGCACCCGGGGGCGGCCCCGGCGTCAGCGGCGCTCGCCGCGCGCCTTGCAGCCGACGCAGAGGGTCACGCGCGGGAAGGCCTGCAGGCGCGCCTTGCCGATGGGCCCGGCGCACGACTCGCACACGCCGAAGGCGCCGGAGGTCAGCCGCACCAGCGCGCGCTGGGTCTGCTCCAGCAGGTCGCGCGCGTTGTTGACGATCGTCATCTCGTGCTCGCGCCCGGCGGTGGCCGCGCCGTGGTCGACCTGGTCGTCACCGGCGCCCTCGCCGGAGGCGACGAGGGCGGAGAAGGAGCTGGTGGCGTCGTGCAGCTGGCGCTCCAGCCGGTCCACCTCGGCCTCGAGCTCGCCGCGCACCCCGTCCAGCTCCGCCGGGGTCCACGCCTCCTCGGTGCCCGCCACCGGCAGCTCGCGCACCGCGGCCGCGCGCGCGGCGCCGCCCGTGCGCGCGCGCGAGGCCGTGCCCGCCGCCTGGCTGCGCCGCGTGGTCGCCGTCCCCGAAACCGCTGTGCCCACCGTGGTCCCCCTCCGCTGCCCGCGGCCTGCTGCCGCGTGCCGGAAGACTAGGGATACAACGTTGCGTGAGCAAGTGGAAACAGAAAGTGACTCACGGACCGCGCGATACCCCTCGAGCACCCCGCAAGCGCGAGCGCGCCGCCACCCCCGGCGGGGTGGCGGCGCGCTCGGCGGTGCGGGTGCGGCGGGGTGCGCTCAGCGGGCGGCGGCGTCGTCGGGCACGACGCGGCCGCTGCGGCGCAGTTCCTCGAGCTGCCCGGCCATGAAGGACTCCAGCTGCTCGCGGTAGGTGCCCTCGCGCTCGCGCAGCTGGACGATCGCCTCCTCCAGCAGGCGGCGGCGCTCCTGCAGCTCCTGCAGGGTGCGCTCGCGCTGCTGCTCGGCCTCGGAGACGGTCTGCTCGGCGCGCTGGCGCGCCGCCTCCAGCAGGGCGTCGCGCTGCTGCTGGCCCTCGCGCACGTACTCGTCGTGCAGGCGCTGGGCCAGCGCGATGACGCCGGCCGCCTGGGACGTGGGGTCCGCGCCGGGCGCGTCCGCCGCGGCCGGCTGCTCCCCCGAGGAGGGCTGCCCGGCGCGCGGGGTGCGCTCGGCGTCCCGCACGTGCTCGGCGTCCTCCACCGGCGCGCCGCCCTCGGCGCGCAGGGCGCTCGCCGCCACCGCGCCGGCGCCCTCGCGCGGCCCGGGCACGTCCTGCGCGGGCACCTCCCGGGCGGGCACGTCCTGGGCGTCCAGCGGCCGGCCGGCCTCGGGAGCGACGGCGTCGTCGGAGGCGGCCGCGGGGGTGGTGCCCGACAGCTGGGCCACGCGGGCCCGGCACTGCTGCAGCTGCGAGCGCAGCTCGTCGTTCTCGGCGTTCAGCCGGCGCAGCTCGGTGACCACCTCGTCCAGGAAGTCGTCCACCTCGTCCTGGGCGTACCCCTCGCGCACGCGCGTGGGGTTGAAGCGCTTCTCGACGACGTCTTCCGGGCTCAACGGCATGGGGCTCACCTCTGTCGAGGGCCGCCCCGGCCGGACGGTCCACCTGGCGTCACCGTAGCGGAACGCCCCCGCGCCGCGGATCACCGCGCGGGGCGCGTCAGGGGTGCGCCTAGCGGGACGCCTCGAGGGCCAGGGTGCCCAGCACGCCCAGCAGGATCGAGCACAGCAGGGCCAGGACGAGGAAGGCGAGGTCGAGCTGCACCGCCCCCAGGCGCAGCGGCGGCAGCACGCGCCGCAGCACCTTCAGGGGCGGGTCGGTCACCGTGTAGACGCCCTCCGCGGCGACCAGCACGGCACCGCGCGGGCGCCACTCGCGGGCGAAGACCTGGACCCAGTCGAGCACGAGCCGGGCGATCAGGCAGAGGAAGAAGAGGAGGACGACCAGGCGCAGGGACTCGAAGAGGAGGGCCACCCCCACATCCTGCCCGACGCGCGCGCGCCCGGGCCGCGACGGGCCGGGAGGGACCCGTCCGGCCCGCCCCCGGTCCCCCGCCCGGCCCCCGCGGGGCGCCGCCGACCCCCGCCGGGCACCGCGCGCGGGCCGGGCGCGCGGGAGCGGTGCTCAGCCGGTGGTGCTCAGGACTGGTTGAAGAAGGTGCGCTCCGCGGGGCGCTCCTCCTCCTGGGAGGCCACCTCGACGTTCTGCGGGGAGAGCAGGAACACCTTGTTCGTCACGCGCTCGATGGAGCCGTGCAGGCCGAAGACGAGGCCGGCGGAGAAGTCGACCAGGCGCTTGGCGTCCGCGTCGTCCATGTCGGTGAGGTTCATGATCACCGGGACGCCCTCGCGGAAGCTCTCCCCGATGGTCTTGGCCTCGTTGTACGTGCGCGGGTGGATCGTCGTGATCCGGTGCAGCTCCGGAGCACTGCTGACCTGCGGCACCACGTGCGCCACCTGCCTCCTGATCGGGGTCACCTGACCCGTGGTCTCCGCGCGGCGCTCCGCGACCGGAGTGGGATCGAGCGCGCGGGCCTCGGAGCGGGGTTCGTGCCGCGGCTCGGGCCGCGGGGCCGGGTGCGCCCCGCGCACGTGCTCGGCGCGCTCGCGCGGCGCGTCGGCCTCGGACTCCTCGGCGTAGCGGTCGTCCTCGGCCAGGCCGAGGTAGACCATCGCGTTGCGCAGTGCGCCGGCCATCGCAGTCTCCTCGGGGGGTGCGGTCGTGCGGGGTCCCACCGCGGCGGGGGCGCCGGGCGTCGGTGACGTTACCGCGCCGCCGGACGCGCGCCCAGGACCGCGCTGCCGACACGCAGGTGTGTCGCCCCGGCCGCCACGGCCGCCTCCAGGTCGCCGCTCATGCCGGCCGAGAGCAGCACCGCCCCGGGGTGCTCGGCGCGCACCCGCTCGCCCGTGCGCGCCAGCTGCGCGAAGGCGCGCGCCGGCTCCTCGCCGCGCGGGGCGACGGCCATGAGCCCCGCCAGGCGCAGCCCGGGGGCGGCGGCCACGGCGTCGGCCACGCGCAGCACGTCCGCGCCGGCGGCACCACCGCGCGCAGGGTCCACGGCGGCGCCGAGCGCGGCGGCCAGGTCCACCTGCACGAAGCAGTCCAGCTCGCGCCCGGCCGCGCCGGCGGCGGCCGAGAGCGCGGCGGCCAGGCGCACGCGGTCCACGGAGTGCACCGCGCGGGCGTAGCGGGCCACCGCGCGGCACTTGTTCGTCTGCAGCTGCCCCACGAAGTGCCAGCGCAGGTCCGGGTGGGCGGGCTCCAGCGCCGCCGCCTTGGCCGCGGCCTCCTGGTCGCGGCTCTCGCCGACGTCGCGCACGCCCAGGGCCGCCAGGGCGGCGACGTCCCCGGCGGGGAAGAACTTGGTGACCACCACGAGGGTCAGCTCCGCCGGCTCGCGCCCCGCGGCCGCGGCCGCGGCCGCCACGCGCCCGCGCACCGCCGCCAGCCGGCCGGCCAGCTCGCGGGCGCGCGCCGGGTCCGGCGCACCGCTCACGCGAGCACCACCACGCCGGCGCTGCGGCCGGTGACGCCGTCGCGGCGGTAGGAGTAGAGCGAGGGGTCCTCCAGCGTGCACGGCCCGGGCCCGGTGGCGGGCACGCCGGCGGCGGCGAGCTGGGACAGGACACCGGCGGCCACGTCGACGGCCGGGGTGCCCCGGCGCGTCCTGGCCCGGGCGGCGGGCACGGCGGCGGCGACCTCCTCGGCCATCGCGGCGGGCACCTCGTAGCACCCGCCGCACACGCACGGGCCCAGCGCGGCGCGCAGGTCGCGGGCACCGGCCGCGCGCAGCGCCGCGACCGCGGCGGGCACCACCCCGGCGACCAGCCCGGGGCGCCCGGCGTGCGCGACGCCCACCAGCCCGGCACCGGGGTCGGCCAGCAGCACGGGCACGCAGTCGGCGACCACCACGGCCAGCGCCAGCCCGCGCCGGCGGGTGATCAGGGCGTCGGCGCGCGGGACGGGGGCGTGCTCGTCGGCGACCTCCACGACGTCCGCGCCGTGCACCTGGACCGGCACGACGAGGGCGTCGGCGCCCACGGCCCGTCGCAGCGCGTCGCGGTGGGCGGCCACCCGCTCGGGGTCGTCGCCCACGTGGTCGCCGAGGTTGAACCCGGCGTGCGCCCCGGCGCCGCCGGCGCCGGCGCGGGTGGTGAAGCCGCCGCGGACGCCGGCCGGCAGGCCGGCGTCCAGCAGCGGCACGTGCGCGGCGCTCACCGGCGGGCGGCCCGCGCCGACCCGCCGCGGCCCGCCGCGCGACCGGGCCGCGCGGCGGGGCGGCGCCTCACTTGAGGAAGTCGGGCACGTCGAGGTCGTCCTCCTCGGGCCGCGGGCGCACCGGGCGGCGCGCCCCGGCGGTGTCGCTGGGCAGCTCGATGATGCGCGGGACCTGCACGGGGTCCTCGCCCGGCACCATCTGCGGCTGGTGCTGCACCGGCTGCTGGGGCGCGTACTGCGGCGCCTGCTGGGCGGGCTGCTGCGGCGCCTGCGGGGCGGGCTGCTGCGGGGCCTGCTGCTGCGGGGCGTGCTGCGCGTACTGGGGCGCGGCGTACTGCGGGGCGGCGTACTGCGGCTGGGCGGGCGCGGCGGGCTGCGCCGGCGCCTGGGGCGCGCTGGGCAGGTGCGAGGGGGCGATGGGGGCCTGCTGCTGCCACGGCTCGGGCCGGGCCGGGCGGGCCGGGGCGGGCGGGGCCGCCGGGGCGCGGCCGGGCACCTGGCCCAGGGCGCGCTCGCCGCGCGAGCGCACCGGGCTGCCGCTGTCGAAGCCGGCGGCGATGACGGTCACGCGCACCTCGTCGCCCAGGGCGTCGTCGATGACCGCGCCGAAGATGATGTTGGCCTCGGGGTGCGCGGCCTCCTGCACCAGCCGGGCCGCCTCGTTGATCTCGTACAGGCCCAGGTCCGAGCCGCCCTGGATGGACAGCAGCACGCCGTGGGCGCCGTCGATGCTCGCCTCCAGCAGCGGGGAGGAGATGGCGCTCTCCGCGGCCTGCACGGCGCGGTCGTCGCCGCGGGCGGAACCGATGCCCATGAGGGCGCTGCCGGCGCCCTGCATGACGGACTTCACGTCGGCGAAGTCCAGGTTGATCAGGCCCGGGGTGGTGATGAGGTCGGTGATGCCCTGCACGCCGGAGAGCAGCACCTGGTCGGCCGACTTGAAGGCGTCCAGGATGCTGACCTGCTTGTCGCTGATGGACAGCAGCCGGTCGTTGGGGATGACGATGAGGGTGTCGACCTCGTCGCGCAGCTCGGCGATGCCGGACTCGGCGGAGTTGGCGCGCCGGCGGCCCTCGAAGGTGAACGGGCGGGTGACCACGCCGATGGTCAGCGCACCGAGCGAGCGGGCGATGCGGGCCACGACGGGGGCCCCGCCGGTGCCCGTGCCGCCGCCCTCGCCGGCGGTGACGAAGACCATGTCGGCGCCCTTGAGCACCTCCTCGATCTCCTCGGCGTGGTCCTCGGCGGCCTTGCGGCCCACCTCGGGGTCCGCGCCGGCGCCCAGGCCGCGGGTGAGCTCGCGGCCGACGTCGAGCTTGACGTCGGCGTCGCTCATGAGGAGCGCCTGCGCGTCGGTGTTGACGGCGATGAACTCGACGCCCTTGAGGCCGACCTCGATCATCCGGTTGACCGCGTTCACCCCGCCGCCGCCGACGCCGACGACCTTGATGACCGCTAGGTAGTTCTGCGGAGCTGCCACGTCGAGTGCCTCTCGCCTCTTTCGCCGATGCCGCCCGGGTCCGGTCGTGCCGCCCCCGGGAAAACGCTGACCCTCAGGTAGAGGGTTAACGTTATGTCATTTCCTGCTGCTGGGTGACCGTAGGGAGACAGGGGGCTGACGTGCAACTGCCGCCCCGGCGTGTCGCCGTGGCGCACCGCCCAGGGGGCAGGACCACCCGTCCGGCCGAACCCCCGCGGAGGCCAGTCCACTCCGGGGCCGGTCCGCGCTGCGGCCGGTCAGCTGGCGGGCCGCACCGCGGGGGCGTCGGGCGCCGAGACGTCGACGGCCTCGGCGCCGGCGACCTCCGGCTCCTCCAGCAGCCGCAGCAGGACCTGCGCCTTGCGCTCGGGGCGCCCGGCGTCGCCCCAGACGACCACCGGGCCATCCGCCAGGCGCAGGGTCACCGCGTCGGGGCTGGTGGCCGTGATGGCCGCGACCCGCGAGCGCACCGAGACCGGCAGCGAGCCGTTGACGGCCAGCGCCGCGCGCAGCGCGCCGGGACGGGCCCGCTCGACGTCCACGCTGAGCAGCGGCACCCCCGCCGGGGCGGCGTCGGCGTGCTGCAGCACGCGCGCCTCGGCGTCGACGAGGTCCACGCCGCCGGTGGTGGAGGGCACCGCGGCCACCGCCTGGCGCTCGTGCAGGCGCACCCGCAGGGTCGAGGGCCACGCGCGCACCACCTCCACCGAGGCCACCAGGGGCAGCTCGCCCTCCATGCGCCGGGCCAGGTCGCCGGTGTCGAGCGCGGCCAGCGGCTCGCCGCGCGCGTCGTCCACCAGCGCCAGCACCCGCTCGGGCGCGGTGCGCCCGGCGCCGTCGACGCGGACCTGCTGCACGCGCAGCCACGGCGAGGCCAGCGCGACCCAGCCGGCGGCGGCCAGCACCACCGCCAGGGCCAGCGCCGCCGTCGCGGCGCGCCGGCCGGGGCGCCGCAGCAGCCCCCCGCGCCGGGTCAGGCGCCCGGTCAGGTCCGCCACGCGCGCACCGCCGGCGCGGGCGGCGCGCACCTCGGGTCGGGCTCCGGCGCGGCTCCGGCGCGCCGCGGGCGCCGGGGCGGCCGCGCGCACCGCGCGGCGCCGCTCGGCGCTGCCCACCGGGCGCGGGTGCGCCGGGCGGGCGGGCGCGGCGGGCACCGTCGGCGCGGGCGGGCGGCGCGGACGGGTGGGCCGGGTCACGCCCGCCCCTCGCGCTCGGCCAGCAGCGCCAGCACCTGCGGGCCCAGGGCCGTCACGTCGCCCGCGCCGACCGTGAGCAGCAGGTCGCCGGGGCGCAGCCGCCGCACGACGGCGCGGGCGGCGTCGGCGCGGTCGGGCACGAACGCCACCGCGCCGGCCGGCAGGGGCACCGCGTCGGCCACGAGCGCGCCGGTGACCGCGGGGTCGGGGTCCTCGCGGGCGACGTAGACGTCGAGGACGACCACCTCGTCGGCCAGGGCCAGGGCGCGGCCGAACTGCTCGGCGAACTGCCGGGTGCGGCTGACCAGGTGCGGCTGGAAGACGGCCACGACGCGCCCGCCGGCGGCCACCGGCCGGGCGGCGCGCAGCAGGGCCTCGACCTCGGTGGGGTGGTGCGCGTAGTCGTCGACCACCCGCACGCCGGCCGCCTCGCCGCGGTGCTCGAAGCGGCGCCGGGCGCCGCCGAAGCGCTCCAGCGCGCGCAGCACCGCTCCCGCCGGGGCGCCCAGCTCCAGCGCGGCGGCGAGGGCGCCGGCGGCGTTGCGCAGGTTGTGCAGCCCCGGCACCGCCAGGCGCAGGGGCAGGGCGGCCGCGTCGGGGCCGGCGTCCGCGTCGACGTCCACGTGCACCAGGGCGCTGGGGCTCGCGCCGCTGACGTCCACGTCGGACAGGCGCACGTCCGCGTCCGGGTGGGTGCCGTAGGTGCGCACGCGCACGCCCGCCTGCCGGGCGAACTCCGCCAGGCGCACCGAGCCGGCGTCGTCGGCGCAGGCCACGAGCACGCCGCCCGGGCGCAGGCGCTGCACGAACTCCTCGAACGCGCGGGCGAGCGCCTCGGCGGTGCCGTAGTGGTCCAGGTGGTCCGGCTCGACGTTGGTGACCACGTCGACCTCGGGCGCATAGGCGCGGAAGGAGCCGTCGGACTCGTCGGCCTCGGCCACGAAGGGGCCGGAGCCGTCGCGCGCGCCGCCGTCGCTGCCGCCGGTCAGCTCCCCGCCGATCGCGTACCCCGGGTCCAGCCCGGCCTCGAGCAGGGCCGCGGCGAGCATGGAGGAGGTCGTCGTCTTGCCGTGGGTGCCGGCCACCGCCACGCCGCGCCGGCCGACCATGAGCGCGGCCAGCGCCTCGGAGCGGTGCAGCACGCGCAGGCCCCGCGCGCGGGCGGCGACGAGCTCGGGGTTGGCCGGGCGCACCGCGGAGCTGACGACCACGGTGTCCCCCGGGCCCAGGTCGCCCAGGTGGGCCTCGTCGTGGCCGACGGCCACGCGCGCGCCGAGCGCGGCCAGGCGGTGCAGCACCTCGGAGTCGACGGCGTCGCTGCCCGAGACGGCCACGCCGCGCGCCAGCAGCAGCCGGGCCACGCCGGAGACGCCGACGCCGCCGATCCCGAGCAGGTGCACGCGCCCGAGGCGCTCGACGGGCACGGGCTCGCCCGCGGGCTCGGTGGGGGCGCTCACGCGGCGGCTCCCGCGGGGCGCTCGCCGGCGGCCTCGGCCACCAGGGCGGCCAGCCGCTCGTCGCCGTCGAGGACGCCGGAGGCCGCCGCGGCGGTGGCCGCGGCCGCCAGGGCGGCGGGGTCGCTCAGCAGGGGCACCACCCGCTCGCGCACGAACGCCGCGTCGAGCTCGGCGTCGGGCACGAGCAGCCCGCCGCCGGCGGCGACGACGCCCTCGGCGTTGCGCCGCTGCTCGCCGTTGCCGATCGGCAGCGGCACGTAGACCCCCGGCAGGCCCAGGGCGGTCAGCTCGCTGACCGTGCCGGCGCCGCTGCGGCACACCACGAGGTCGGCGGCGGCGTAGGCGGTGCCCATGTCGTCCAGGTACGGGCGCACCAGGTAGCGGGCGGGGTCGGCGCCGGGCGCCAGCACCACCTGCTTTCCGCGGCCGCTGGCGTGCAGCACCTGCGCCCCGGCGGCCAGCAGGTCGGCGGCGGCGGCGCCGAGCACCTCGTTCAGGCGCTGCGCGCCCAGCGAGCCGCCGGTGACCAGCAGGGTGGGCGCGTGCGGGTCCAGGCCCAGGCGGGCGCGGGCCGCGCGGCGCAGCCCCTCGCGGTCGCCGGCGCGGGCGAGGTCGGTGACCTCGCTGCGCAGCGGCATGCCGGTGTGCACCGCGCGCGGCAGCGGCGTGCCCGGGAAGGTGACGGCCACGTGCCGCGCCCAGCGCGCGCCCAGGCGGTTGGCGATGCCGGGCAGCGCGTTCTGCTCGTGCACGACGACGGGCACGCCCGCGCGGCGCGCCGCGAGGTAGGCGGGCACGGCGACGTAGCCGCCGAAGCCGACGACGACCTCGGCGCGCACCTCCGCCAGCGCGCGCTGGGCGGCGGCCACCGCGGCGCGCAGCCGGCCGGGCAGGCGCAGCAGGTCCGGCGAGGGCCGGCGCGGCAGCGGCACGCGCGGCACCGGCGCCAGGCGGTAGCCGCGCTCGGGCACCAGGCGCGACTCCAGGCCCTCGGCGGTGCCCAGCACCAGCACCTGCGTGGCCGGGTCGCGCAGGCGCAGCCGGTCGGCGGTCGCCAGCAGCGGCGCGACGTGCCCGGCGGTGCCCCCGCCGGCGAGCAGGACCCTCACCGCGACCTCCTCGCGCGCCCGGGCAGCACGGCCAGGGAGCGCTCGACGACGGAGCCGCGCGCGCGCAGCGCCTCGGCGGCGCCGGGCTCGGCGCGCGCGAAGGACAGCAGGACGCCCACCGCGAGCATCGTCACCACCAGGGCGGTGCCGCCGTAGGAGATGAGCGGCAGCGGGACGCCGATGACGGGCAGCAGCCCGAGCACGACCGCGACGTTCAGGCAGGCCTGGCCCAGCACCCACGCCGCGAACCCGGTGACGGCGACCTTCGTGAAGAGGTCCTGCGAGCGGCGCACCAGGCGCAGCGCGGCCAGCGCCAGGACGGCGAAGAGGAGCAGCACGACGAGGGTGCCCGGCAGCCCCAGCTCCTCGCCGATGATGGCGAAGATGAAGTCGTTGTGGGCCTCGGGCAGCCACTGCCACTTCTCCCGGCTGGCCCCCAGCCCCAGGCCCCACCAGCCACCGGAGGCCAGGGCGTACCTGCCCTGCACCGGCTGCCAGCTGGCGCCCTGGATCTCCACGCCCGAGGTGGCCGAGCCGAACAGCCAGTCGTGCACGCGGCGCATGCGGTTCTCGCTGGTCACGACCAGCAGGGTGGCCACGAGCGCGCCGGCGGCGCCCACCAGCGCGAAGAAGCGCACCGGCACGCCGGAGGTCCACAGCATCGCCACGACGATCAGCATCATCACCATCGCGGTGCCCAGGTCGCGCGAGAGCAGCACCAGGCCGATCGTGGCGCTCACCGAGGGCAGCAGGGCGCCGAAGAGCTGCGCGGGCTCGTGCAGGCGCTCGCGCCGGCGGGTCAGGGCCAGCGCGGCGGCCAGGACCAGGGCGACCTTGGCCGCCTCGGAGGGCTGCCCGGACAGCGGGCCCAGCTCGATCCAGTTGCGGTTGCCGCCGACCTCCCGGCCCACGCCGGGGACGAAGACGAGCAGCTGCAGCAGCGCGGCGGCCAGCAGCGCGGGCAGCGCCAGCCGCCGCCACGCGGTGGCGGGCAGCCGGCTGGCCACGACGAGCGCCACGGCGCCCAGCACCGCGAACGTGGCCTGCTTCTTGAAGTAGGAGAACTGCGAGCCGTTCTCGCGCAGCGACTCCACGCTGGAGCTGGAGAGCACCATCACTAGGCCGATGACGACCAGCAGCGCGGTCGTGGCCAGCAGCACGTGGTGCGTGGCCAGGGGGGAGTCCAGCAGCCGCAGGCGCTCGCGCGCCCACTCCCCCGCGGCCTCCAGCCACGCGGGGCGGCGCCAGGTGCCGGTGGTCCGGCCGGTCCGGTCGGACCGGCCGCCGGTGCCGGGGCGCTCGGCGGTGCCCAGCGCCACCTCAGCCCTCCCGGCCGGTCAGGCGGCGCACCGCGGCGGCGAAGGCGTCGCCGCGGTGGGCGTAGTCGGTGAACTGGTCCATGGAGGCGCACGCCGGCGCCAGCAGCACCGTGTCGCCGGGGCGGGCCAGGGCGGCGGCGCGCTCGACCACGGCGTCCATGAGGGCGGCGGCGGAGGCCTCGCGCCCCTGCGCGGGGGCGTCGCTCGACGGGTCGGGCACGGCCCCAGTCTGGGCGAGGTCCACCTCGACGACCGGCACATCGGGGGCGTGTCGGGCCAGCGCCTCGCGCAGCGCGGCCCGGTCGGCGCCGATGAGCACAGCGGCGCGCAGCCGCCCCGCGGCGCGCTCGACGAGGTCGTCGAAGCGCGCGCCCTTGGCCAGGCCGCCGGCGATCCACACCACGTGCTCGAAGGCGCGCAGCGAGGCCTCGGCGGCGTGCGCGTTGGTCGCCTTGGAGTCGTCGACCCAGCGCACCCCGCCGGCCTCGGCCACGGTCTGCACCCGGTGCGGGGCCGGGGTGAAGGCGCGCACGCCGTCGCGCACGGCGACCTGCGGGACGCCGTGCGCGCGCGCCAGCGCGGCGGCGGCCAGGACGTTCTCCACGGCGTGCGGGGCCACGGGCGCGCCCGAGCCCTCCGGCACGAGGTCCGCGAAGGAGCACAGCTCCGCGGCGCTGGTGCGCCGCTGCTCGACGAACGCGCGGTCGGCCAGGACGTCCTCGACGACGCCGAGCGTGCCGACGCGCGGGACCTGCAGCCCGAAGCCGATCGCCCGCGCGCCCTCGACGACGTCGGCCTCGCGCACCAGCTCCTCGGTGCGCGGGTCGGCGAGGTTGTACACGCACGCCCGCTCGGTGTTCTCGTACACGCGGCCCTTGGCGCGCGCGTAGGCGTCCATCGACCCGTGCCAGTCCAGGTGGTCCGGCGCCAGGTTCAGCACCGCGCTGGCCAGCGGGCGCAGCGAGGCGGTGGTGTCGGTGGACAGCCAGTGCAGCTGGAAGCTGGACAGCTCCACGGCCAGGACCTCGAAGGCGTGCGGGTGGCGCAGCGCCTCCACCAGCGGGGTGCCCACGTTGCCGGCGGAGGTGGCGCGCAGGCCCGCCGCGCGCAGGATGGAGGCGGTCAGCTCCACGGTGGTCGTCTTGCCGTTGGTGCCCGTCAGCGTCAGCCAGGGCGCCACCGGCGCGCCGCCGGCCGGGTCCGGGCGCATCCGCCAGCCCAGCTCGACCTCGCCCCACACCGGCACGCCCGCCAGCGCGGCGCTGGTCAGCAGCGGCGCGTCCGGGCGCCAGCCCGGGGAGGTGACGACGAGGTCGAAGGCGGCCCACGGGCGCGGCGGGGCCTGCACGTGCTCGGGCCCCAGCAGCACCTGCGCGCCCAGCACCCGCAGCAGCTCGCCCTTCTCGCGCCGGGCGCCGTCGGCGGAGGCGTCCACGACGCTCACCTCCGCGCCGGCCTCGAGCAGCGCGTCGGCGGCGGCGAACCCGGAGGTGCCCACCCCGGCGACCAGGGTGCGCAGCTCCGCCCACGGCGAGCCGGCGTGGCGCAGCGCGCGCACCCGGTCGGTGTCGGCCGCGCGTGGGGCGGGGTTGCCCAGCCAGCCGTCCAGCACGTTCGACGCGTCGCTCACGCCCCGACCACCCACTGCGCGTAGAAGACGCCCAGACCCAGCGAGACGAACAGCCCCGCGACGATCCAGAACCTGATGACGATGGTGACCTCGCCCCACCCGGCGAGCTCGAAGTGGTGCTGCAGCGGCGCCATGCGGAACACCCGCCGGCCGGTCATCTTGAAGGAGCCGACCTGGATGACCACCGAGAGGGTGATGATGACGAACAGCCCGCCCAGCAGCACCAGCAGCAGCTGGGTGCGCGAGAGGATCGCCAGCCCGGCCAGCGCGCCGCCCAGGGCCAGCGAGCCGGTGTCGCCCATGAAGATCTTCGCCGGGGAGGCGTTCCACCACAGGAACCCGAAGCAGGCGCCCATCACCGCGGCGGCCACCACGGCGAGGTCGCGCGGGTCGCGCACCTCGTAGCAGCGCGGCTCGAACTCCGGCAGCGCGTAGCAGTTCTGGTTGGACTGGAACGTGCAGATGAGCACGTACGCGGCCAGCACCATGGTGGTGGCGCCGGTGGCCAGCCCGTCCAGGCCGTCGGTGAGGTTCACGCCGTTGCTGATGGCCGAGGTGATGAACAGCGCCCACAGCACGAAGAGCACGGTGCCCACGGCGGCGCCGCCGAACGCCAGGTCCAGCAGGTCGACGTCGCGCAGGAACGAGACGTTCGTCGACGCCGGCCGCAGGCCGTCCTCGTCGGGGAACTGCAGCGCCAGCACCGCGAAGGCGACGCCGACCAGGCCCTGCCCGACGAGCTTGGAGCGCGCGCGCAGCCCCAGGCTCTGCTTGCGGGAGATCTTCAGGAAGTCGTCGAGGAACCCGACCACCCCCAGGCCCGCCATGAGCAGCAGCACCAGCAGGCCCGAGGCCGTCACGGGCGTGCCGGTGAACAGGTGCGCGGCGCCGTAGGCGAGCAGCGCGCCGAGGATGATGACGGCCCCGCCCATCGTGGGGGTGCCGCGCTTGGTGTGGTGGCTGGTGGGGCCGTCGTCGCGCACGAACTGCCCGTAGCCGCGGCGCACCAGCCAGCGGATGTACAGCGGGGTGCCGAACAGCGCCACGACGAGGGACACGGCCCCCGCGACCAGGACCGCCCTCACGCGCCGGCCCCCGCCGCGCCCGCGGCCGGCGCGCGGCCGCCCGCGAGCAGCCGCTCGGCCAGCGCGCCCAGGCCCGCGCCGTGGGAGGCCTTGACCAGGACGACGTCGCCGGGGCGCAGCTGCTCCTCGAGCAGGGCCCCGGCCGCGTCGACGTCCGCGGCGAAGACGGCCTCCTCGCCCCAGGAGCCCTCCATCACCGCGCCGGTGTACGCCGGGCGCGCGCCCGCGCCGACGACGAGGAGCTTGGAGACGTCCAGGCGCACCGCGTAGCGGCCCACCGCGTCGTGCTCGTCGCGCGAGGAGGCGCCCAGCTCGAGCATCTCCCCCAGCACCGCCCAGGTGCGCCGGCCGCCGGCCATCCCCACCAGGGCCTTCAGGGCCGCGCGCACCGAGTCGGGGTTGGCGTTGTAGGCGTCGTGCACGACGGTGACGCCGTCGGGGCGCTCGACGACCTGCATGCGCCCGCCGCTGGCGGCCCCGGCCGCCGACAGCGCCGCGGCGACGTCGTCGAGGTCCACGCCCAGCCCCAGCGCGACGGTCGCGGCGGCCAGGGCGTTGCCGACCTGGTGCTCGCCGTGCAGGCGCAGGTGCACCGCGGCGGTGCGCCCGCCGGCGGCCAGGGTGAAGACCGGTCGGGCGAGCTCGTCGGTGCGCACGTCCAGCGCGCGCACGTCCGCGCCCCGCGAGAGGCCGAAGGTGACCACCCGCGCCGCGGTGCGCGCCGCCATCGCCGCGACGCGGGCGTCGTCGGCGTTGAGCACGGCCAGGCCGTCGGCGGGCAGCGCCTCCACCAGCTCGCCCTTGGCGGCGGCGGTGGCCTCCAGGGAGCCGAACTCCCCCACGTGCGCGGCGCCGACGTTGAGGACGACACCGGTGGCCGGGCGGGCCACGCGGCACAGCGCCGCGATGTGCCCGCGCCCGCGCGCGCCCATCTCCACCACGAGCGCGGCGGTGCCGGCGTCGGCGCGCAGCACCGTCAGCGGCGCACCGACCTCGTTGTTGAAGCTGCCCACGGGGGCGACGACGGGACCCAGCGGGGCCAGCACCGCCGCCAGCAGGTCCTTGGTGGTCGTCTTGCCCGCCGAGCCGGTCACCCCCACCACGCGCGGCCCGCCGCCACCGGCGCGCAGCCGCGCCAGGGCGCCGGCGGCCAGCCGGCCCAGGGCGGCGACGCCGTCCTCGACGAGGACCACCGCGGTGCCGGCGGGCACGTCCACGGGGCGCTGGGCCAGCACGAGCGCGGCCCCGGCCGCGACGGCGGCCGCCGCGTGCTCGGCGCCGTCGACGCGCGCACCGGGCAGCGCCACGAACAGCGCCCCGGGCGCGGCGAGCCGGGAGTCGACGACCACCGGCCCCTCGACGCGGGTGCTCGCGGCCCCGGCGACCAGCCGGCCCCCGGCCAGCTCCGCCACCTCCGCCGCGGTCAGCGCGATCACGACCCACCTCCAGCTGCACTCGTGCCCGACGTCGTGCCCGTCCTCGCGCCCGTGCTCGCGCCGGTCGGGGCCGGCCCGCGCGCCGCGGCCAGGCGCCGCAGCTCCTCGGCCGCGACCACGCGGTCGTCGAAGGGCACGACCACCCCGGCCGCCTCCTGGCCCGTCTCGTGGCCCTTGCCCGCCAGCAGCACCGTGTCGCCGGGACCGCCGCAGCGCTCGAGGGCGGTGGCCACCGCCGCGCGCCGGTCGGCGACCTCGAGCACCTCCGCGCCCGCACCGGCCGCGCCGGCCAGCACCGCGGCGCGCACCTCGGCCGGCACCTCCGAGCGGGGGTTGTCGTCGGTGACCACGAGCAGGTCGGCGCCGCGGGCGGCGGCGGCACCCATGAGGGGGCGCTTGGCGCGGTCGCGGTCGCCGCCGGCGCCGAGCACCACCGCCAGGCGCCCGGTGGTCAGCGGCCGCAGCGCGGCCAGCACCCGCTCGACCGCGTCGGGGGTGTGCGCGTAGTCCACGACGACCAGCGGCTCGCCCGGCGCGCCGGTGGAGACCCGCTCCAGGCGCCCGGGCACGCCCGCCGAGGCGGCCAGCCCGCGCACCGCGTGCTCGGCGCCCAGCCCGGCGCGCAGGGCGGCCACCGCGGCCAGGGCGGCGTTGGCGACGTTGAAGGGGCCCGGCAGCGGGCAGCGCAGCGCCAGCTCGGCGCCGTCGGCGCCCACGAGACGGAAGGTGCTGCCGTCGCGGCCGGGGCGCACGTCGCGCACCGCCCAGTCGGCCCCGCCCGCCCCGCTCGCCCCGCCGGTCACGCCCGCGTCGCCGGTGCGCACCGTCGTCACGGGCACGCCCGCCGAGGCGGCCAGCCGCCGGCCCCACGCGTCGTCGACCGCGATGACGCCGTGCCGGGCGTGCGCGGGGGTGAACAGGCGCGCCTTGGCGGCGAAGTACTCCTCCATGGAGCCGTGGAAGTCCAGGTGGTCCTGGCTGAGGTTGGTGAAGACGGCCACGTCGAGCACGAGGCCGTCCACGCGGTGCAGCGCCAGCGCGTGGCTGGAGACCTCCAGCGCGCAGCCGCGCACGCCCGCGGCGACCATGCGCGCCAGCAGGGCGTGCAGGTCGGGCGCCTCGGGCGTGGTGCGCTCGCTGCTCAGCCGCTCGCCGGCGATGCGCGTCTCGACGGTGCCCAGCAGGCCGGTGCTCCACCCGGCGGCCCGCATGACCGCCTCGAGCAGGTACGCGGTGGTCGTCTTGCCGTTGGTGCCCGTCACGCCGACGGTGACCAGGCGCTCGCCGGGGTGCCCGTGCACGCGCGCGGCCAGGTCGCCGAGCACCGCGCGCGGGTCGTCCACCACGAGCAGCGGCGCGCCGGCGGCCCGCGCGGCGGCGGCGCCCGCGGGGTCGGTCAGCACCGCCGCGGCGCCCGCGGCGACCGCCTGCGCGGCGAACCGCGCGCCGTGCACGTTCGCGCCGGGCAGCGCCGCGTAGAGGTCGCCGGGGACCACGCGCCGCGAGTCCAGGCTCACCCCGCCCACGGCGCGCGCACCGGCGGCGGGGGGTTCGAGGTCGGTGCCGAGGGAGGCCGCGACGTCCGCGAGGGTCAGGGGCCGAGGAGCGCTGCCGCCCGGCCCGTCGGTCATCGGCACGCCGTGAGGTTACCCGTCCGCGGGGGTGCCCCCGTCACGGCGCCCCGGGCGTGTCGGTGCGGCGCGGAGCGCCTCACCCCTCCTCGCCCCAGGTCAGCGGCAGGGCCGCCGGCGCGGCGGTGGAGGGGGGGGTGCGGCGCTGCTGCAGCGCGTACGTCATGACGTCCTTGAAGACCGGGCCGGCGGCGGAACCGCCGTAGTAGTTGTTCTTCGGGTCCTGCAGGATGACCGCCACGACGAGCTGCGGGTCGTCGGCCGGCGCCATGCCGATGAACGAGGCGGTGTAGCCGGAGTAGCAGCCGCAGTCGGAGTCGTAGCGCTGCGCGGTGCCGGTCTTGCCGGCCACGAGGTAGCCGGGGATGTCGGCGGCCTTGCCGGTGCCGCTCTCGCCGACGACCGCCTGCATCATGTCCCGCAACGTCTTCGCCGTGCCGGAGCCGATGACGCGCGAGCTGGCCGGCTCGGGTTCGGCGCGGTAGTTGCCGTCCGGGTCCGAGGTGCCCGAGACCAGCTGCGGCTCCACGCGCACGCCGTCGTTGGCGACGGTGGCGAACACCGAGGCGGCCTGCACCGCGTTGACCGACAGGCCCTGGCCGAACATGACGGTGAAGCGCTGGGTGCCGGAGTGGTCCTCGGGGTCGGCGAGGATGCCGGGCGTCTCCCCGGGGAAGTGCAGGTCGGTGCGCTGCCCGAACCCGAACCGCCGGTGGTACTCGTACAGGGTCCGCGAGTCCAGCTCCTCCCCGGCCATGATGGTGCCGGTGTTGCTGGACTCGGCCAGCACGCCGGCCAGGGTGAGCTTCTGCACCGGGTGCGGGTGCGAGTCGTGGAAGACCTTCGTGGAGCGCTTGAGCTCGTCGGGCACCGTGAACTCGCTGGTGGGCGTGGAGGTGCCCTCCTCCAGCGCGGCGGCCATCGTGATGACCTTCGCGGTCGAGCCGGGCTCGAACGCCTCGGTCAGCGCGGTGTTGTTCAGCTCCTCGTTCTTCAGCGACGTCAGGTCCGCCGGGTCGATGCTCGGCGCGCTGGCCAGCGCCAGCAGCCGCTGCCGGCGGTCCATCACCACCACCGTGCCCGAGCGCGCCCCGGTGGCGCGCACCTGCTCGGCCACGGCGGTGGCCGCCTTCCACTGCAGGTCCGAGTCGATCGTCAGGTGCAGCGAGGTGCCGTCGACGGGTTCGGTGGTCTCCCGCTCGCCCAGCGGGATCTCCTGCCCGCCCAGGCTGCGCTCGTAGCGCACGGACCCGTCGGTGCCCGCCAGCAGGTCGTCGTCGGCCAGCTCCAGCCCCGACAGCGGGCGGTCGCGCGTCTTGCCGTCCTCGGTCTCGGAGGTGCCCAGCACGCCGACGAGCGTGGAGGCGGCGCTGCCGCTGGGGTACACGCGCTGGGTGCTGCGCTCGGAGGTGATGCCGGCCACGCCCGCGTCGAAGACCCGCTGCCACAGCTCGGGGGTGATGCCCACGGCCACCAGGGCGTAGCGGTCCTCCGGCCCCGACCCGCGCAGGGTGGTGGCCAGGGCCGCCTCGTCCGCGCCCAGCACCGGGGCCAGCACCCGCGCGGCCCCCTCCGGGCCCCGCGGCAGCGCGGCGTCGCGGGCGCTGCCGTCCTGGCGGGTGTTGAAGGTCGCCACGATCGCGGGGTCGGCCACCACGTCGCGGCGCTCCACCGAGGTGGCCAGCACCACGCCGTCGGCGTCGAGGACGTCGCCGCGCTGGGCGTACAGGGTGCTGGTGTGGGTGCGCTGGTCCAGCGCCGCCTGCGCGAGCTCGGCCGCGTCGGCGCCCTGCAGCTGCACCAGGCGCCCGG
Organism: Kineococcus gypseus; assembly: GCF_050871305.1. Taxonomy (NCBI): domain Bacteria; kingdom Bacillati; phylum Actinomycetota; class Actinomycetes; order Kineosporiales; family Kineosporiaceae; genus Kineococcus; species Kineococcus gypseus. Next base: position 33,468 of record NZ_JBJLRD010000036.1, read on the forward strand.
CCAGCAGGCTGAGCACCACGAGCACCGTCAGGACGAACGCGCGCAGCCGGCGGTCGGGGCGGTCGTCGAGGTCGCGGCTGCGGCGGGCGGCGGTGGGTCGGGGCAAGGTGGGGCCTTCCGGGTTCCCCGCGGCGGCGGGTCGTGCGTGCGGCGGCGTTCGGGCGGCGCGGCCGGGTCAGCCCGCCGCGGCGTCCTCGGCGGGCTGCCCGCCCGCGGCGTCCCCGGCGCCCGCCGGGGGCGCGGGCGCGGCGGTGCCCGCCGCGCTCCCGGTGCTCCCGGCGCCGGTGGTGCCCGCGGGCTCCTCGGGCTCCTCGGGCGCGGTGGCGGGGGTCGGAGTGCCCACCGAGCCGTCGGCCGTCAGGTGCACGGGCGCGGGGGCGGGCACCATGCCCAGCTCGGCGGCGCGGGCGGCGAGCGCCTGCGGCGCCGAGCGGGCGGCGAGCTCCTCCTCGGCGGCCTGCTGGCGGTCGGCCAGGCCCTGGGAGGTCACCTGCAGGTCGGTGATGCGGTAGGCGTCGCCGGCGATGGCGATGTTCGTCATCAGCAGGCCGAACAGGCCCAGGCTGAGCAGGAGCACGCACGCCACGGGCAGCGGCAGGCGCAGCCCGCGCACGGCCGGCGGCACCACCACGCGCAGCTCGGGCACGGCCCCGGTGTCCGGGCGCGCCTCGCGAGCGCGGACCGCGGCCTTGCGGGCCGCGATCAGTGGCTGGCTCATCACCGGGTCCTTCCGTCGTCCGTGGTCCTCGTGCTGCTCGTGCCGCCCGCGGTCGCGGTGCGCCCGTCCTGCGGGCGGGGCCGGCGGGCCGGTCGTCCCCCGAGCGCGGAGGAGGGCCTGCGGGGATCCTCCCGGGGCAGCCTGCGCACCGCGCGGAGGCGCGCCGACGCCGCGCGGGGATTGACCGAGACCTCCTCCTCGCCGGGCGCCTCGCCGCCGCGGGTGAGGGGTTCCGCGCGCGGGCCGGAACCCGGCGGCAGGAACGGCAGGTCCGGCGGTGCGGAACTCGCGGTGAGCCCGCGCAGCGCGTTCTTGGCGATGCGGTCCTCGAGGGAGTGGAACGTCAGCACGGCCAGGCGGCCGTCGTCGGCCAGGCGCTCGAACGCGGCGGGCAGGGCGCGCTCGACCACGCGCAGCTCGTCGTTCACCTCGATGCGCAGGGCCTGGAACGTGCGCTTGGCGGGGTTCCCGCCGGTGCGCCGGGTGGCGGCGGGGACGTTGGCGCGCACCAGGTCCACGAGCCGCGCGGAACTCGCGAAGGGTTCCGCGGCGCGCTCGCGCACCACGGCCGCGGCGATGCGGTCGGCGAAGCGCTCCTCGCCGTACTCGCGCAGGACGCGCGCGAGTTCCCCGTGCGGGTAGGTGTTCAGCACGTCGGCGGCGGTGGTGGGCGCACCTGCGTCCATGCGCATGTCCAGCGGGGCGTCGCGCGCGTAGGAGAAACCCCGCTCGACCTCGTCGAGCTGCAGGGAGGAGACGCCCAGGTCGAAGAACACCGCGTCCACGCGCTCGACGCCGAGGTCGTCGAGGACGGCAGGCAGTTCGTCGTGCACCGCGTGCACCAGCGTGACGCGCTCGCCGAAACCCGCCAGCCGGCGACCGGCGAGTTCCAGGGCCTGCGGGTCGCGGTCGATGCCGACCAGGCGCAGGTGCGGGTGCAGGCGCAGCAGTTCCGCGGCGTGCCCGCCCATCCCCAGCGTCGCGTCGACGGAGACCGCGCCGGGGTGCTGCAGGGCCGGGGAGAGCAGTTCGGTGCAGCGCCGGAGCATCACCGGGGCGTGCCGGGCCGCGACCGCGGCGGCCTGCGCGTCCTCGGTCACCGCTCCCCCACCTCTGCTCCCCGCCGGCCGGCGGGCCGACGTCGCCGTCCGTGCCCGTCGGCCGTGGTCCCCATCCGCTCGCGGGTCCGTGCCTGGCGCCGGGGAAGAGGCGTCAGGTCCGGTCGGGAGCGGCTGGGGGCCGCGGTCGACGGTCGCTCCCGGCGGGCGCCGGGAGCCGGGGGTCACACGACCCCGGGCAGGACCTCCTCGCGCTGGTCCGAGAAGGCGGGCTCGGCGCCGGCCAGGTAGGTCTCCCACGTGGGCAGGTCCCACACCTCCACGCGGGACCCGACGCCCGTGACGGCGAGGTCGCGGTCGAGCCCGGCGTAGGTGCGGAGCACCGGGGGGATGGTGAAGCGCCCCTGCTTGTCGGGGACCTCGTCCGAGGCACCCGAGAGGAAGACCCGCAGGTAGTCGCGGGCCTCCTTGCGGGTCAGCGGCGCCCGCCGCAGCTCCTCGTGCATCCGCTCGAACTCCTGCGTGGGGAAGAGGTAGAGGCAGCGTTCCTGCCCCTTGGTGATCACCAGTCCGTCGGAGAGCTGGTCCCGGTACTTGGCCGGGAGGATCAGCCGCCCCTTGTCGTCCAGGCGGGGGGTGTAGGTGCCCAGGAACACAGCCGCAACCCCCGACGGTCGGTTCCGAGCGGCCCCTCCTGAGCCGCTCCCCTCCACCGTACTCCACTTTCCTCCACGGTCAACGTCACGCGGCGCGCGGCGATCACCGGGGGCGCGCATCGCCGCAGGTCAGCGCGGTGGAGCGCGGTGGGGGGCGGCGGCGGGCCCCGCCCGGCCCCCCGCGCGCGCCCCACCCCGGCCGCACCGCCGCGCGCGCCGCCCCGGCGCCCCCGCCGGCACCGCCGCCCCCGCGGGCCCGGCGCGGGCCCCGAGCGGGCCGGCGGAGGGGCCGTCCGGGGGGCGCGGGGGCGGGGGCGTGGGGCACAGTGGAGCCTGGTCGCGACGGTGAGGCCGGGCGACGGCACGAGCGCGGCCCCACCGCGCCCGCAGGAGGAGACGAGGCCACGTGACGACCACCAGCGCACCCGCCAGCGGCCACCCCGGGGACCCGCTGGCCGTGCCGCCCGAGGACCTGCCCGCCGCGCTCGAGGAGCTGGCCGCCACCACCGACGCGCTGGCGCGCACGGTGGACCGGGTCATCCAGGGCAAGGACGAGGCGGTGCGCCTGGCGCTGACGGTCCTCTTCGCCGGCGGGCACCTGCTGGTGGAGGACGTGCCCGGCGTGGGCAAGACGATGCTCGCCAAGGCGCTGGCGCGCGCCATCGACGGCACCGTGCGCCGCATCCAGTTCACCCCGGACCTGCTGCCCAGCGACGTGACGGGCTCGAGCGTGTGGAACCAGGAGCGCGGCGCCTTCGAGTTCCGCCCCGGCGCCGTCTTCGCCAACGTCGTCATCGGCGACGAGATCAACCGGGCCTCGCCCAAGACGCAGTCCGCGCTGCTGGAGTGCATGGAGGAGGGGCAGGTCACCGTCGACGGCACCACCTGGCCCCTGGAGCGGCCGTTCGTCGTCTTCGCCACGCAGAACCCCGTGGAGATGGACGGCACCTACCCGCTGCCCGAGGCGCAGCGCGACCGCTTCACCGCCCGCGTCTCGATGGGCTACCCCTCGGCGCAGGCGGAGCTGACCATGCTCTCCGAGCACGGCGGCGCCGAGCCGCTGGAGCGGCTGACGCCCGTGGTGGCCGTCGCCGACGTGCGGCGCCTCGGCGAGGCGGTGCGCGCCGTGCACGCCGCCGAGGCCCTGAAGCAGTACGTCGTGGACCTGGTGCGGCGCACCCGCGCTCACCCGGACCTGCGCCTGGGCGCCTCACCGCGCGCCGCGCTGCACCTGCTGCGCGCGGGCCGGGCGCGCGCGGCGATGGAGGGGCGCGACCACGTGCTGCCCGACGACGTGCAGGCGCTGGCCGTGCCCGTGGTGGCGCACCGGCTGCTGCTGACGGCGGACGCGCAGCTGGCCGGGCGCGACGGCGCCCACGTCGTCGCCGACGTGCTGCGCACCACGGCGCTGCCCTCGCCGCGGTGAGCGCCGCGCGGCGCCCCGGCCGGGGCGGGAGCGGGCGGCGGGAGGCGGGCCGCGGCCGGCGGGCGCCGGGCCGGGTCCGGGCCGCCGCCCGCCGCCGGTCCCCGGACCTGCGCCCGACCGCGCGCGGCTGGGCGCTGCTGGTGACCGGGCTGCTGGCCGCGGGCGCCGCGCCGGCGCTGGGGCAGCGCGACCTGCTGCGCGCCGGCGTGCTGCTCACCGCCCTGGTGCTCCTCGCCGTCGTGGTGGCGCACCGCTCCTGCCGTACCCTCGACCTCGTGTCGAGGTCCGGGTCCGCGGTGGTCGAGGCCGGTGCCCCGGCGCGGGTGCGGCTGACGGTGCGCGGCCGCGGGCGCGCGGGCGGACGGGTCGTCCTGGAGGACGCCGTGCCGCTGGCGCTGGGCGGCACCGCCCGCGTCGCCGTGCCGCCGTTGCGCGAGGGCGCCGCCCTGGACCTCGAGCACGCGGTGAGGTCCGACGTGCGCGGCAGCTACCGGCTCGGGCCGGCCACCGTGCGCGCCCGCGACCCCTTCGGCCTGGTGGTCGCCGCCCGCACCACCGGCCCGACGAGCACCCTGGACGTGCTGCCGCGGGTGCACCGGCTCGCCGACCTCCCGCTGGGCGACCTGGGCGGCGCGCGCGGCTCGTCCGCGGGGGCGGCCGCCACCACCTCCCCGGACGACGCCTCGATCCGCGCCTACCGCGTCGGCGACGACCTGCGGCGCGTGCACTGGCGCTCCACGGCCCGCCGCGGCGAGGTGATGGTGCGCTCCGACGAGCACCCCGGGCGCCCCGACGCGGTGGTCCTGCTCGACGACCGCGCCGGCGCCCACCACGGCCGCGGCGCCGCCTCGTCGCTGGAGTGGACGGTCAGCGCAGCGGCCTCGGTGGCCGTGCACCTGCACCAGCGCGGGCACCGGGTGCGCCTGCTGCACGGCGGCCGCCTGGAGCAGGTGCGCGCCGGCGAGGAGGCCTCGGCCGCGCGCGCCCTGCTGCACCAGCTGGCCCGGCTGCGCCCGGGGCCCGACGACGGGCTGGCCCGCTCGCTGGCGGCCCTGGGCCGTGCGGAGTCCACCCTGCTCGTGGCGCTGCTCGGGGAGGTCGACGAGGGCGACGTGCAGCCCCTGACCAGCGCCCGCCCGCTGGGGGCGCCGGCCCTGGCGGTGCTGCAGCGCACGCGGCTGTGGGCCGCCGCGGGCCCGGACGACGCGGGCGCCCGCGGGAGCGACGGGGACCGCGCCGGGCACGGGGACGGCGACGCGAGCGCCGACGCCGGCGTGCGGCGCGCCCACCTGGTGCTGGCGCGCGCCGGCTGGCGCACCGCCGTGGCCACGCCCGCCACGAGCGTGCCGCAGGCCTGGGCGCGCGCGGCCCGCGGCGACGCGCCGGCGCGCCCGGCGGCGACCCCCGCGCGGGGCCCGCGGTGACCCGCAGCGCGCGCGCCGCGTGGTGGGGCGCGGCGGCCTCGGCCGGCGCCACGCTGTCCCTGACGCCCCTGGTGGTCGGCTCCGGCTGGCTCGTCGGGGCGCTGGGCACCGTGCTGGCCGTGGTGGGCACCGGGCTGGTCGTGCGCGCCGCGCTGCGCCGCGAGGGCCTGGCCGTCGCGGCGCAGGCGGTCGTGCTGCTGGCGCTGCTGGTCGCGCAGTTCGGCGGCTCTACCGCGGTGCTCGGCGTGCTGCCCTCCGGCGCCACCCCGGGGCGCCTGGTGCAGCTGTTCGCCGAGGGCGTGCAGGTGGTGCAGCGCTACAGCGTGCCCGCGGCGGACCTGCGCGGGCTGCGCCTGCTGCTCGTCGGCGGTGCGGGCCTGATCGCGCTGGCCGTGGACGCGGCGGCCGTGCCGCTGCGCCGGCCGGCGCTGGCCGGGGTGCCGCTGGCCGCCGCGCTGGCCGTGCCGCTGGCCCTGGCCCCCGGCGGCTCGGGGGTCCTGGCCCTGCTGGTCACCGCCGTGCCCTACCTCGTGCTGCTGACCACCAGCCGCTCCGACCCGCGCTGGCCGGCGCCCGGGCGCGCGGTGCGCGCGGCGGTGCGGCGCCCCTCGGGCACCCGTGCGGGCACCACCGCGACGGCCACGGCGGCCGGCGCGCTCGCGCTGGCGCTGGTCGTGCCCGCCCTGGCGCCCGGCCTGGACGAGCGGCCGCTGACGCTGAACACCGGATCCGGCGACACCATCACGGTGATCAACCCGATCCTCAACCTCAAGGCGAGCCTGGGGGCGCGCTCGGACGCGACGATCCTGACGTACCAGACCGACCAGGAGGACCCCGCGCCGCTGCGCATCGTCACCGCCGACGTCTTCGACGGGGAGACGTGGGCGCCGAGCACGGGCGCGGACATCCCGCGCAACCAGCGGGTGCAGGACGGCATGAGCCCGCCGCCGGGGCTGTCGCAGGAGCTGCGCGCCTCCTCCCCCGTGCACACCACGACCATCTCGGTGCGCGGCCTGGACCAGACGTACCTGCCGCTGCCGTACCCGTCGCTGGGCGTGGCCATCGACGGCGAGTGGCTCTACGAGCGCGAGACCCTCAACGTCGTCGGCGACGGCGAGACCACCCGCAACCGCGGCTACGTCGCGCGCCACCTCGAGGTGGACCCCGTCGAGGAGCAGCTGCGCACCGCCGGCGCGGCGCCGGAGGAGGTGCGCGAGCGCTACACCGCCCTGCCGGAGTCGCTGCCCGCCGTCGTGCGCGAGGAGGCCGCGCGCGTGACGGCCGACGCGCGCGACGACTACGAGCGCGCCGCCGCGCTGCAGCGCTGGTTCCGCTCCACCGGCGGCTTCACCTACTCCACCAGCGCCCCCAACGACGGCGGCGCGGACGCGGTGGCCGCCTTCCTGGAGCAGAGGTCGGGCTTCTGCGTGCAGTTCGCCTCCGCCATGGCCGTCATGGCGCGCGCGCTGGACATCCCGGCCCGGGTGGCCATCGGCTTCCTGCCCGGGGAGCAGACCAGCCCCGGGAACTGGCGCATCACCCCGCAGGACGCGCACGCCTGGCCGGAGCTGTACTTCGAGGGCATGGGCTGGGTGCGCTTCGAGCCGACCCCAGCCACGCGCACCGGGCAGTCGCCGGCGTACACGGTGCCCGCCGTCCGCGCACCGGGGGGCGGCGCGGTACCGGACCTGTCGTCGGGCGGGCAGGACGAGCGGCAGCCGAGCGCCAGCGCGGCGCCCAGCGCGAGCGCGACCGCGAGCGCGCCCGGCGAGCAGGCCGAGGAGGCCGAGCTGACCGGCTGGCAGCGCGTGGCCGCGGCCCCGTGGGGCTGGGTCGCCGCGGCGCTGCTGCTGGTGCTGGCCCTGGTGGCCCCGCGCGCCGGCGCGGCCGCGGTGGGCCGGCGGCGCTGGCGCGCCGCCCACGACGGGCCGTCCTCGGCGGAGGCGGCCTGGGCCGAGCTGGAGGACCGCCTGGCCGACCTCGGCCTGCGCTGGCCCGTCTCGGCCACGCCCCGGCGCCGCGCGGCGCTCGTGGAGGACTTCGCCCTGCTGCCCACCGGGGCGCGCGAGCAGCTCACCGCGCTGCGCGCGGCGGTGGAGGGCGCCCGCTTCGGCGCCGGGGACTCCGGCGGCGGCCCCGGCCCGGCGGGCGGTGCGGGGCGCGCCGGCCGGCGGGGGGCCGCGGTGCTCGAGCGCCCGGCGAGCGCGGCGGGCGGGCGGCGCGTGGTGCGCGCCCAGGTCGACGAGGTGGTCGGGGCCGTCGCGGAGAGTTGCTCGCGGGCGGCGCGCTGGCGGGCGCGCTGGTTCCCCGGCGCGGGCGTGCGGGCGCTGCTGGCGTGGTGGGAGCGGGACTGACCCGCTGGTCCTGCGCACCCGGCGCACCGCGGCCCGTGGTGCGCGCCCGGACGCCGCGGGCCCGCGCACCGTTCGACGGTGCGCGGGCCCGCGGGGGCCGGTGGGCCCCGGGACGCTCAGGAGGGGGTGCTCACCAGCGCTCGCCCCGACGGCGGTCCCAGCGCTGCTCCATGCGCTGCATGAACGAGCCGCTGCGGCGGGCGCGGCCCGGGCGGGCCCGCCGGGCCGCGGCGGGGCCGGGCTGGGCGTCGGTCCTGGCCCCGGTGCCGCGAGCCGGCGAGAAGGCCCAGATCGCCCCGGCGAGCATGACGATGAAGCCGCCCGCCCCCAGCCAGATCCTGCTCGTGCTCACCCCGGCGAGGAGCAGCACGAGGCCGACCACGACGGCCACGACGCCGACGGCGAGGCGCCGGCGCGCGGAGCGGCCGTGGCGGGAACCCCGCATGGCGTTGGCGAACTTGGGATCGTCCGCGGACAGCGCACGTTCCATCTGCTCGAGCAGACGCTGCTCATGCTCCGAGAGCGGCACCTGTACCTCCTGGCGTGCGCACGATGTGACTTCAGGATAGGTCCCGGGGACGGGAGGCGAAACTCGGGTTACCACATGTTCCACCACCCGGGCCCACCGGGTACGGCGCTCGGGGGGCTCCAGTCCTCCGAGGACGCAACGCCCGGGCTCGGCGGTGGAGTTCCGGCCTCCAGCAACGTGGCAGGTCTCACACTGCCCGCCCCGAAGCGCGCCCCGGCGCGGTCGACCGCGCCGTCGGCCTCCCGCCAGCCCCGCACCCGCTCCCCCAGCAGCAGCTGGCGCGGCTGCCCGGCGGCGGGCGCCAGGTCCTCCAGGCGCAGGCCCACCCCGCGCAGTCGCGCCCGCTGCAGGCCCAGCCCGTCGAACAGGGCAGCGGCGGTGGCGTGCACGAGGCGGGTGACGTCGGTGCGCTCGGGCAGGGTCCGCGAGCGCGTCAGGGCGCTGCCGTCGGCGAAGCGCACCCGCAGCGCGACCGTGCGCGCGGCCAGCCCGGCGGCGCGGGAGCGCGCCGTCGTGCGCGCGGCCACGCGCAGCAGCTCGCGGTGCACCACCCGGGGGTCGTCGACGTCGCGGGCGAAGACCTCCTCGGCGGCCACGGCCCGCGCGCCGGGACCCTCGGGCACCACCGCCCGCTCGTCGCGCCCCCAGGCCAGGGCGTGCAGCCGGCGCCCGGCGCGCTCGCCCAGGGCGCGGCGCAGCGTCGCCGACGGGGTGTGCGCCACGTCGCCCGCGGTGCGCAGGCCCAGCCGCTGCAGCACCTCGGCGGTGCGCGCACCCACGCCCGGCAGCTCGGTGACCGGCGCCTCGTGCAGGAACGCCAGCGCGCCGGCGCGCGGCACGACGAGCAGCGCGTCGGGCCCGGCCCGCCCCGCCGCCAGGGCGGCCAGCAACCGGGTGGGGGCCACCCCCACCGAGCACGTCAGGCCCTGCTCGTCGGCCACGCGGTCGCGCAGCAGGCGCGCCACGGCCGCCGGCGGGCCCAGCCGGCGCACCGCCCCGGCCACGTCCAGGCACGCCGAGCCCGGTGCCAGCGGCTGCACCGCCGGGGTCAGGGAGCGCAGCACCCCCAGCGCCCCCGCCCAGGCGCGCTCGTGCTCGCCGGGGCGGCCGGGCAGCACGGTCAGCGACGGGCACAGCCGGCGCGCCCGGCCCAGCGGCGTGCCGGGCAGCACCCCGGCGCGCCGGGCCGGAGCGCTGGCCGCCCGCACCGCGCCGCGCGCGCCGGCCACCGCCACCGCAGCGCCGGCCAGCTCGGGGCGCTCCAGCAGCTCCACGCACAGCGGGAAGTCGTCCAGCTGCACGTGCAGCACGGTGCAGCCGCCGTCGTCGGGCACCGCCGCGGCGCTCACCGCACCGTCCCCCGCGCCGCCTGCCGCACCGTCCCCCGCGCCGCCCGCCGCGCGGCGGCACCGCCCGGGGGGGGGGGGGGGGGGGGGGGGGGGGGGGGGGGGGGGGGGGGGGGGGGGGGGGGGGGGGGGGGTGGGGGTGGGCGCCGGGCTGGGCGACCTGGAGGAGCGTCGTGGCCGCCCCCTCCGCGCGCAGCACCGCGTCGTCGACCGG
>NZ_JBJLRD010000037.1:0-43009 GCF_050871305.1 Kineococcus gypseus
CCACCGGGCGGATCACCACCCGCGGCCCGGCCACGTCCGTCAAGGCCGGCGCCACGACCAGGTCCGCGCGGGTGTCCTCCAACTGCCACGCCAGCGCCCGCAGCACCGGCCCGTCCAGCTCCGGGCAGCTCAGCGTCGCCACCACGTCCACGTCCGCGCGCCGGGCCACCGACGCCACGTCCTCCAGCGAGCCCAGCACCGGCACCCCCAGCGCCGCCAGCTGCTGCGCCCCGGGAGCACCGGGCCCGCCGGGGGTGCAGGCCGCGTCGATGCGCAACCCGTGGGAGGTGTCGCGGCGCACCTGGCGCACGAGAGCGGCGATCGAGGACGGGTGCCCGGCCACCAGCGTGGACTGCACGCACCGCCCCACCGCCCGCGAGCGGTGCAGCCGGTGGCGCGCCGCCAGGCGCCCGGCCACCGTCAGCGCACCGGCCACCGGCAGCGCCACCACCACGAAGCCGCGCGCCACGTCCAGGGCGAACGCCCAGGAGAAGGTGCCCACCAGCGCCACCACCGTGGTGCCGGCCATCAGCACGCGCTGGAACTCCTCCGAGCCCACCCCGAGGAAGCGCGGCTCGTAGGCGCGCATCAGGGCGTTGGCCGACACCCAGATCGACGGCAGCAGCACCACCAGCCACCCCACCGCCATCCCGCTGCCCAGCTGCGGCGCGGAGTCGCCGAAGCGCACGGTCCAGCCCAGCACGGCGCCGATCGCGGCGGCCAGCGCGTCGCTGAGCACCAGGGTGCGCACGTACCGGCGCTGCCACTCCGCGCGCCGGGACGGCCGGCGCGCCGGCACCGAGCCCGCGCGCCGCCGCGGCAGCGGCAGGGTGGGCGTGCTCGCACCACGCGTCGCGCCGTCGATCACGCGACGCTGCTGCAGCGTCTCGAGCTCTTCCGCGGCCATGCCTCTCCCCCCGTCGGGTGGTACAGGTGCTCATGACCCACGACGGTGTGGCACCGGGCCACCCGAACGGGTCAGGACGACTACTACTTTCGGGTGAGCTGGCGCGACGAATCGTAGCGGCGCGTCACCCGTCCTCCGCAAGGCTCGAACCCCGGTAATCCCTGCCATGACGCTCCGCAACCGTGCGAGCACAGGCCTGCGGGCCGACGGCCGCGCCCGCGCCGGGACCCGGCGGTGCGACCCGGCGGTGGGACCGGCGGTGCGACCTGGTGGTGCGACCCAGTGGTGCGAGCCGGGGCGGGGTCCGCGGTCACCGCGGAGGGAGCGGACCAGAGGAGGGGGCGCACCAGACGCGCGAGAGGCCCCCGCCGGAACCGGCGGGGGCCTCTGCGAGAGGTGGAGCTGAGGGGACTCGAACCCCTGACCCCCTCGTTGCGAACGAGGTGCGCTACCAGCTGCGCCACAGCCCCTTGCTCGCTCCCTGACCAGCGGGAGCGAGGAGAACACTACCAGGCCCGCGGCCCCGGGCCGGACCCCGGGGTGCCCACCCGGCGCCCGGCCCCGCCCGCGGGGGCTCAGCCGTTGACGGCGCGGGCCCGCTCGTGCTCCCGCACGTCGACCACGCGGCGCGCACGCACCGAGGGGGCCGGTGCGGCGGCGCCGGCCAGCTCGACGTCGACCTCCAGGACCGGGCGGGCGCCGGCGGCCGCGGCGACCGGGTGGGCGGCGGGCCGCACCACGCGGGCGCGCGGCTTGAGCAGGTACGTGGGCAGCGGCACCTCGGCCGGCTCCCACGTGCCGTCCGCGGCGGGCGCCTGCGGCTGCGGGCGCGGGGCGGGCACCGCGGCGGCCGGCTCCCCGGCCGGCTCGCGCTCGGGCCGGGCGGTCGGGTCGTCCAGCACGGACGCCGCCTCGGGCGCCACCGGCACCACCGGCACCACCGGCGCCACCGGCTCGGCGGTCGTCGCGGCGCGCGCGGCGGGGGCGACGACGGCGGTGGGCACCACCGCGCGCGCCGGCGCCTGCGCGGCGTGGCGGCGCAGGGCGGCCACGACGAGGCCCAGCGCCGCGGTCGGCAGCAGCGCCGCCGCCACGGGCGCGAGCGCGGCGGCCACCAGCGCCCACGCGAGCACCGTCGCGCCCAGCACGCCCAGCAGGAGCTGCCGGCGCCGGCGCACCACGCGGCTGGTGCGCGCCTGGCGCACCAGGACCCGCGGCTGCGCGCCGGCCGGCCGCACCGGCGCCGCCGGCGCCGCGGGGGCGGCGGGGGTGCCCGGCCGCGCGGCGCTCAGCTGCGCGCGCGCGGGGCCGGCGGCGAGCACCGGCCGGCTCGAGGCGGGCGCGGCGGCGCTCGCGAGCGCGGGCGCCGAACCCTGGCGCACCACCACGCGCAGCGCGGCGGAATCGCGGTCGGCCACGCGGGCGTCGGTCGCGTGCCGGCGCCGCCGGATCGCCGCGGGCACCAGGTAGGCGGCCCACAGGAGGACGATGACGAGGAAGATCAGGCTGCTCGCGGGCACGGTCGTCACGCTACGGGCGCGCGCGCACCGCGCGGCGCACGTGGGGCGCGTGTCGCCGCGCGCATTCCCGGGAATCGCCGAGAATGCCGGCGCCGGGCGTCCCGGCCCCTTTCCCGCCGCGCCGGGCCGGTGTTCCGGGCGCGTTCCCCGCGGGTGTTCCGCGGCCGTTCCCGGCGGGTCCCGCAGCCGTTCCGCCGGGTCTTCCCGCGGGTGTTCCGGCGGGCGTTCCCCGCCGGGCGCCGCGGACGCGTCCCGGCCGCGTCCCGGACGCTTCACGCCCACGTCCCGGGGGCGGTCTCAGCCGGCGCGCTGGGAGTTCCGGTAGCGCGCCAGGAGGCCCTCGGGGACCTCCTCGGCCGTGACCGCGAACGTGCGGTGGTCGCGCCAGGCGCCGTCGATGTGCAGGTACCGCTCGCGCAACCCCTCGTCGCGCAGGCCGAGCTTGGCCGCCACGCGCAGCGAGGCCGCGTTCTCCGGGCGGATGTTGACCTCCAGGCGGTGCAGGCGCAGCACGCGGAAGCAGTGGTCGCCCACGAGCGCCAGGGCCAGCGGGATGGTGCCGCGGCCGGCGACGCGCTGGTCGATCCAGTACCCCACGTGCGCCGAGCGCAGCGAACCCCAGGAGACGCCCGAGACGGTGACCTGACCGACCAGGTGGCCGTCGAGCTCGACGACGAACGGCAGCATCCGGCCGGCGCGCGCCTCGCGGGAGAACCCCCGCACCATCTGCGCGAACGTCGGCGGCGGGCCGGAACCCTCCGGGCTGGTCGCCTCCCACGGGCGCAGCCAGGAGGCGTTGGCCAGCCGCACCGCCCGCCACGCCGCGGCGTCGCGGCGGTGCAGGGGACGCAGCCGCACGGGCCCCTCGGACAGCTCCACCGGCCAGGACGGGACGCTCACGGCCGCCTCACGGGGTTCCACCGGCGTTCCCGCCGCGCTCGTGGTCGCGCCCGCGCAGCTGGTCCACGGCGTGCACGAGGAAACCCGCTAGCACCTCCACGCCGTCGCGCGCCCCGCCGGGCGAGCCGGGCAGGTTCACCACGAGGGTGCGACCGGCCACGCCGGCCAGCCCGCGCGAGAGCACCGCGGTGGGCACGCCCTTCGCCGCGCCGGCCGCGCGCAGCGCCTCGGCGATGCCGGGCACCTCGTGGTCGAGCACGCGGCGGGTGCGCTCGGGGGTCAGGTCCAGCGGGCTCAGGCCGGTGCCGCCGTTGGTAACGACCACGTCGTAGCCGGCGGCCACCGCGTCGCGCAGCGCCTCCTCCACCGGGTCGCCGTCCGGGACGACGACCGGCCCGTCGACGGCGAAGCCCAGCGCGCGCAGGCCCTCGAGCACGACCGGCCCGGAGGCGTCGGCGTACACGCCCGCCGAGGCGCGGTTGGACACCGTCACCACCAGGGCGCTGCGCGCGCCGCCGCGCCCGCCCTCGTGCCCGCCCTCGCGCCCGCCGTCCCGCCCGTCCTCAGCCATCGACGCTCCAGTCCCCCGAGCGGCCGCCGCTCTTGGCGGTCACCCGCACCCCCGTGACGACCGTGCGCTTGTCGACGGCCTTGACCATGTCCACGAACGTCAGCGCCGCGACGACCACGCACGTCAGCGCCTCCATCTCCACGCCGGTGCGGTCGGCGGTGCGCACCGCGGCGCGGATGCGCACGCCCGGCTCGTCGGCGTCGGGCTCGACGTCGACGTCCACCTCGACGGCGTGCACGGCCACCGGGTGCGCCAGCGGCACCAGCTCGGGGGTGCGCTTGGCCGCCTGCAGCCCGGCGATGCGGGCCACCGCCAGGGCGTCGCCCTTGGGCAGCCCGCCGGAGGCGATGAGCTCCAGCACCGCCGGGGAGCACAGCACCCGGCCCTCCGCGCGCGCCTCGCGCACGGTGACGGGCTTGGCCGAGACGTCCACGACGCGGGCGCGGCCGCGCTCGTCCAGGTGCGTCAGCCGCTCCCCGGCCCCCGCACCCGCCGCACGCCGCGCGCCGGTGCTCACGCGGCCCCCACCGGCAGCGGCCCCAGCAGCACGCACTCCACCTCGTCGCCCACCTCCACCACGGACGTGCCCACGGGTACCACGGCCAGGCACGTCGTGCGCGCCAGGGCGGTCACCAGGTGCGAGCCGTGGCCGGAGACGGGCGCCACGTGCAGGCGGCCGTCGGCGCCGCGCGTCCACGCGCAGCGCACGTGCTGCTCCTTGGCCGGCGGGGACGTCCAGCCCTCGTCGGCCACGCAGCGCACGCGCGGGCGCTCGGGGTCGGGGCCCTGCGCGCCGAGCATGCGCCGCAGCGCTGGGCGCACGAAGGCCTCGAAGGAGACGAAGGCGCTGACGGGGTTGCCCGGCAGCGTGAACACCGGCACCCGCTGCTCGCCCAGGGTGCCCGCGCCCTGCGGCATGCCCGGCTGCAGCGCCACGCGCCCGAAGCGCACCCGGTGCCCGGCGCGCTCGCCCAGCCGCCCGGAGAGGACCTCCTTGACGGTGTCGTAGGCGCCCTCGCTGACGCCGCCGGAGGTGACGACCACGTCGGCGCGCACGAGCTGGTCGTCGAGCACGCCGGCCAGGGCGCCGGCGTCGTCGGCGACGACGCCCACCCGGTACGCCAGCGCCCCGACGTCCTCGGCGGCCGCGGTGAGCAGGTAGCCGTTGGCGTCGTGCAGCTGCCCGCGCCCCAGGGCCGCGCCCGGTTCGACGACCTCGGTGCCGGTGGAGACCACCACCACCCGCGGGCGCGGGCGCACCCGCACCCGCGCGCGCCCGACGGCGGCCAGCACGCCGACGTGGCGCGGCTCCAGGCGGGTGCCGGCCTCGACGACCACCACGCCGGCGGCCACGTCCTCCCCGGCGCGGCGCACGTGCTGACCGGGGCGCGGCGCGCGGCGCACGGCCACGTGCGCCACCCCGCGGTCGGTCCACTCCACGGGCACCACGGCCTCCGCGCCCGCCGGCACCGGCGCGCCGGTCATGATGCGCGCGCTGGTGCCGCCGGGCAGGCGCAGCGCGTCGCCGCTGCCGGCCGGCACGTCCGCCACCACGGGCAGGCGCACCGGGGCCTCGGGCGAGGCGCCCTCGACGTCGCGCACCCGCACCGCGTAGCCGTCCATGCCGGAGTTGTCGAACGCCGGCAGCGGCCGCGGGCTGACCACGTCCTCGGCCAGCACGCAGCCCAGCGCGTCGCGCAGCGCCACGTCCAGCGGCGGCAGCGGGCGCACCAGGTCCAGGCACGCGCGCACGTGCTCGGCCACCGGGGTGAACGGGCCGTCGGCGTGCGGGTCGCGGGGGGCGGGGCTCACGAGCCGGCGCCGGCCCCCGGGGCGAAGTTCTCCCCCAGCCAGGTGCGCAGCTCGGCGCCGATGTCCTCGCGCTCGCTGGCCAGGCGCACCACGGCCTTGACGTAGTCGAGCTTGTCGCCGGTGTCGTAGCGCCGGCCGCGGAAGACCACCCCGTGCACGCCGTGGCCGGGCCCGTCGCCCCGCGCGAGCACCTGCAGGGCGTCGGTGAGCTGGATCTCCCCGCCCTTGCCCGGCGGGGTCTCGTGCAGCACGGGGAAGACGGCCGGGTCCAGCAGGTAGCGGCCGATGACGGCCAGGTTGCTGGGGGCCTCCTCGCGCTTGGGCTTCTCCACCAGGCCGGAGACCTTCACGACGTCCTCGACGTCGGTGGGCTCGGCCACCGCGCACCCGTACAGGTGGATCTGGTCCTCGGGGACCTCCATGAACGCCACCACGCTGCCGCCGAGGCGCTCGCGCACCTCGATCATCGTGTCCAGCAGCGGGTCGCGGGGGTCGACGATGTCGTCGCCCAGCAGCACCGCGAACGGCTCGTCGCCGACGTGCTGCTCGGCCACGAGCACCGCGTGGCCCAGGCCCTTGGGGTCGCCCTGGCGCACGTAGTGCACCCGGGCGAGCTCGGTGGACTCGCGCACGCGGGCCAGCTTGGCCTCGTCGCCCTTGGCCTCCAGGCCGATCTCCAGCTCGACGTTGCGGTCGAAGTGGTCCTCCAGGGGGCGCTTGTTGCGCCCGGTGATCATCAGCACGTCGCTCAGGCCGGACCGCACGGCCTCCTCGACGATGTACTGGATCGCCGGGGTGTCGACCACCGGCAGCATCTCCTTGGGGACGGCCTTCGTGGCGGGCAGGAACCGGGTGCCCTGGCCCGCGGCCGGGATGACGGCCTTGCGGACGGTGCGGCCGGGACGCTCGTCGCGTGCGCTCATGGTCGCGGAGGCTACCGCCCGCGCACGCGGGCGCACCGGTCGCGGCGCGGGCGCGTCCGCCATGGACCTGACGCGCCCGGCGGGGCACACTGTCCGGAGCCCTACCGCCACTGCGCGCAACCCCCTGCGCGGGGCGCCCGGACCCAGGAGCCGCCGTGCCCCCCACCCCGCAGGCCGCGCCGCCCGCCGCCCCCACCTCCTCCCCCGGCGCCTCCCCCGCCGCGCCGCGCCGCGCCGGCGCCGACCCGGTGGAGGTCGGCGCCCGCAAGCTCGGCCTGCGCCGGGCCGTGCGCGCGCGGCGCCGCGAGCGCGGGCCCGACGAGGCCGCCGACGTCGACGCCGCCCTGGCGCGCACCCTGCTGGCGTGCCCGCTGGTCGCCGGCGCGCAGCGCGTGGCGTGCTACTCCTCCGGCCCCGGCGAGCCGGGCACCCGCTCCGCGCTGGCCGAGCTGCGCCGGCACGGGGTGGAGGTGCTGCTGCCGGTGCTGCTGCCCGACGCCGACCTGGACTGGGAGGTGCGCGCGGTGCGGCCCGGCGCCGGGCGCGCGGCCAGCCGGCTGGGCCCGCACGCCATCGCCACCGCGGACGTCGTGGTGGTCCCGGCGCTGGCCGTCGACACCGCCGGGCACCGGCTCGGGCAGGGCGGCGGCAGCTACGACCGGGCGCTGCGGCGGGTGCCGCCGCGCGTGCCGGTGGTCGCGCTCGTGCACGACGACGAGCTGCTCGACGCCGCGGTCAGCCCGCTGCCGGTGCTGCCGCACGACCGGCCCGTGCACGCGGTGGTCACGCCCACGCGCTGGATGCCGCTGACCGCCTGAGCGCCCGCGCGACCCGCCCCGCGGCCGCGACGCCGGGGCGGGTCGGGCGGGGCGGTCCGCGCGGCGGCCGGTACGGTGCGGCATGACGCCCGAGGAGCTCAGCCGCGTCCTGCTGCTGTCCTCCGCCGTGCTGCTGCTGGCGGTGCTGGCGGTGCGCCTGTCCGCGCGCACGGGGCTGCCCTCGCTGCTGCTGTACCTGGGGCTGGGCCTGCTCATCGGCGAGGACGGCCTGGGCGTGCTCTTCTCCGACGCGCAGCTGGCCCAGGTGCTCGGCTACGGCGCGCTGGTGCTCATCCTCGCCGAGGGCGGCCTGACGACCCGGTGGTCGACGGTGCGCGCGGTCCTCGCCCCGGCGGCGGTGCTCTCGACCGTGGGCACCGCGGTGTCCACGGCGGTGGTGGGCGTGGGCACCCACCTGCTGCTGGGCACCTCGTGGCCGGTCTCCCTGCTGATCGGCGCGGTGGTCTCCTCCACCGATGCCGCCGCGGTGTTCTCGGTGCTGCGCTCGGTGCCGCTGCCGCGGCGGCTGACGGGCGTGCTGGAGGCCGAGTCCGGCCTGAACGACGCCCCCGTCGTGATCGCGGTGCTGGCGCTGACGGACGTGGCCGGCGGCGGCGAGGCGCACGCGTGGTGGCTGCTGGTGGCCGAGGCGGTGCTGGAGCTGGCGGTGGGCACGGCGGTCGGGGTCGGCGGCGGCTGGGCCGGGGCGCGGCTGCTGCGGCGCGGCGCCCTGCCCAGCTCGGGGCTGTACCCGCTGGCGGTGCTGGCTCTGGCGGTCGGCGCGTACGCGGCCGCCGACCTGCTGCACGGCTCGGGGTTCCTGGCGACGTACCTGTGCGCCCTGGTGCTGGGCAACACCCGCCTGCCGCACCGGCACGCCACCCGGGGCGTGGCCGAGTCCGCCGGCTGGCTGGCGCAGATCGGGCTGTTCGTCGCGCTGGGCCTGCTGGCCAGCCCCTCCCGGCTGCCCGGCGTGGTCCTCGACGCCCTCGTGATCGGGCTGGTGCTCACGGTGGTGGCCCGGCCGGCGTCGGTACTGGTCAGCCTGCTGCCGTTCCGCGGGGCGCAGCGCTCGAGCCGGGCGGAGCTGGTGTTCCTCTCGTGGGCGGGGCTGCGCGGGGCGGTGCCGGTGGTGCTGGCGACGGTGCCGCTGGTGGCCGGCGTGCCCGGCACCGAGCGGCTCTTCGACGTGGTGCTCGTGCTGGTCGTCGTCTTCACCCTCGTGCAGGCGCCGACCCTGCAGCCGCTGGCGCGGCGGCTGGGGATCGCCGAGCCGGCGCCCACGGCCGAGCTGGACGTGGAGGTGGCCCCGCTGGGGGCGCTGTCGGCGGACGTGGTGCGGGTGCGGGTGGGCGAGGGTTCGCGGCTGCACGGCGTGGAGGTCTTCGAGCTGCGCCTGCCGGCGGGGGCGAACGTGACGCTGGTGGCCCGCGACGGCGCGACGTTCGTGCCGGGCCCGCGCACGGTGCTGCGCCGGGGCGACGAGGTGCTGGTGGTGGCGGGCTCGGATGAGCGGGTGGCCGTGGAGGAGCGGCTGCAGGAGGTCAGCCGGCACGGCAAGCTCGCGGGCTGGCACCACCCGCCCGGGCGGCGCGGCGACGTGGAGTAGTCGTATGACTACTCTTCGCTCATGCGTCGTCGCACGGTCCTCACCGGGGCCCTCGGGACCCTGCTCGCCCCCGTCGCGGTGCCCGTCGCGGTGCCCGGCGCCGCACCCGGTGCGGCGGCCGCTGCCGGGACGGGCGGGGCGGGGCGCGCGCGGGCGGTGCTCGCCGCCGCCGGGCGCGTCGAGCTCGAGCGGACGCTGACCACCGTCGCGCCCGGCCTGGTGCTGGAGCGGCTGACCACGCTGGACGCCGCCGGAGCGGTGCGCAGCTCGCTGCTGCGCCTGGCGCCGGGCAGCGGCACCCGCCCCGCGCTGCTGCAGCGCAGCCTGTCCGAGCCGCGCACCCCGCTCGAGCTGGCCGCCGCGGCCGGTGCCGTGGCCGCCGTCAACGGCGACTTCTTCGACATCGACCGCACCAGCGCGCCGGACGGCCCCGTCGTCGTGGCCGGGCGCGCGCTCAAGGCCGACGCCGCCGCCCAGCGCGCCGTGGGCGTCGACGCCTCCGCCGCCGGGTGGGCCGGCGGGGTCGGCGACGTGCGCCTGAGCGGCAGCGCCACCGTCGGCGCGCGCACCTGGCCGCTGGCCGCGCTGGGCACCCGCACCGTCCCCCCGGACGCGCTGGCGCTGTTCACCCCGGACTGGGGCGCCGGGGACCGCGCGCCGAGCGCGCCGGGCGGGCTGGAGGTCGAGGTGCGCGCCGGGCGCGTCGGCGCCGTGCGCGCCCCGGGCGCGCTGCCCGTGCCCGCCGACGGGTTCGTCCTCGTCGCCACCGGCTCGGTGGCCGCCGCGCTGGCCGGCACCGCGCCCGGCACGCCCGCCCGCACCGCCGTGGACGTGCGCGTCGACGCCCTCGCGCCCGGCTCGGGCGGCTTCGCGATCGGGGCGCGCCTGGAGCTGGTGCGCGACGGCGCGCTCGCGCCGATCGACACCGCCGACCCCACGTGGGCGGTGCTGCGCGCGCGCACCGCGCTGGGGTGGACGCGCGCGGGCGAGCTGCTGCTGCTCACCGTCGACGGCGGCACCGCGCGCTCGCGCGGGCTGACCGCCCTGGAGACCGCCGAGCGCGTGCTGGAGGCCGGCGCCGTCGGGGCCGTGATGCTCGACGGCGGCGGCTCGGCCCAGCTCGTGGCCCGCGCGCCCGGCGCGGCGGGCGCCGCGGTGGTCGGCGAGCCCTCCGACGGCGCCCCGCGCGCCGTCGCCCACGCGGTGGGGCTGCTGGCCCCGCCCGCCGACGGGCGCGCCACCGGCGTCGCCTGGCGCGGCGGCGCGCGCACCTTCCCCGGCCTGCGCCTGGTCGTGACGGCCCTGGGCACCGACGCGTCGCTGGCACCGGCACCGCTGCCCGCGCCCGACCTGGCCAGCGGGGACCCCGCCGTGGCCGCGGTGGAGGGCACCTCCCCCGCGGACGGGGGCGTGCGCGCCGCGGTGCGCGGCACCGCCCCCGGGCGCACGGTGCTGCGGGTGCGCGCGGGCGCGGCCACCGGCGAGCTGCCCGTGGAGGTGCTCGGGCCGCTGGTGGCGCTGGAGGTCGAGCCCGCCCCGGTCCTGACCGGCGCCGGGGCGGGCGTGGACGTGGAGGTCACCGGCCGCGACGCCGAGGGGCGCCGCGCGCGCGTGGACGCGGCGGACCTGGAGCTGGGCACCGACCCGGCGCTGCTGAGCGCGAGCGCCCTGCCCGACGGCCGGGTGCGGCTCAGCGCGGCGGGCGCGGGACCGGCCGGCACCGCCCTGCAGCTGCGGGCGGGCCCGGTGCGCGCGGTGGTGCCCGTCGCCGTGGGGCTGCGCGCGGTCGCCGTCGACCCGCTCGCCGACCCGGCGCGCTGGCGCGCGGCCGGCACCCGCACGACCGCCGCGCTCACCGCGATCGCCGTGGACGACCTGCCCGGCGCGACCGGCGCGCTGCGGCTGACCCACGACCCGCGCGAGCAGCCGCCGGGCACGTCCTCGGCCGCCGTCGTCGCCGACCCGCCGCTGGCGCTGCCCGAGGGCACCCGCGAGCTCGCCGTGCACGTGCGCGGCGACGGCTCCGGCGGGTGGCTGCGGGCGGTGGTGCGCGTGGACGGCGCACCCCGCCCGCTCACCCTCGTCGAGCGGCTGGACACCACCGGCTGGCGCCGCGCCGTCGCGCCCGTGCCCGCCGGGGCCCGCCGGCTCGTGCTGGAGCGCCTGTACCTGGCGCAGACGGACGCCGCCCGCCGCGTCGCCGGCACGCTGGACCTGGCGCTGCTGGAGGCGGGGACCGCGCCGGGCGCCGTGCCGGTGCCGCAGGGCCCGCGCGACCCGGCGCTGGGCCCGGGCACCGCCACCGGCCCGCGCACCGGGCGCGTCGCGCTGGTCGCCGCCGCGCACGTGCGCGCCGGCGCGCCGGACGGGCGGGCGCTGCTGCGGCAGGCGCTGCGGGCCGCGGCCGCCGCCGGGGCGCAGCACGTCCTGCTCGCCGGGGACGCGGTGGGCGCGCCCGGGGAGCCGGGCACCGCGGCCGACGTCGCGCTCGTGCACGAGCTGCTCGACCGCGAGCTGGCGGCGGGGACGGGCTGGTCCTGGCTGCCCGGCGAGGGCGAGGCGGGCACCTCCGCGGCCGGTGCGGCCCCGCGCCGGCTGGACGTGGCCGGCACCCGCTACCTGCTGCTGGGCACCACCGGCGG
Source organism: Kineococcus gypseus (assembly GCF_050871305.1). Lineage (NCBI taxonomy): Bacteria > Bacillati > Actinomycetota > Actinomycetes > Kineosporiales > Kineosporiaceae > Kineococcus > Kineococcus gypseus. The sequence goes on from NZ_JBJLRD010000037.1 coordinate 11,703, forward strand.
CTCGCTGCGCACCGCCGGCGCGGCGCAGCTGCCGTGGCTGCGCGAGGAGCTGGACGCCGCCGCCGCCGGCGGCACCGGCGGCCTGGTGCTGGTCGCGCCCCGCGGGCCCGGCGCGGGACCGGGGGACCTGGCCGAGGACGACGAGAGCGCCCTGCTGCGCACCTGGGCGGCGCGCTGGCGCGCCACGACCGGCGCGCGCGTCGCGCTCGTGGGCCGCGCGCCCGGCAGCACCCCGCTCGTCACCCGCCGCGAGGGGGTGCTGGAGGTGGCCGCCGCGCGGGCGCTGACGCCCGGCACGAGCGCGGCGGGCTGGACGCTGCTGACCGTCGACGCGGGCGCGGCCGCCGCGCCGGCGGCCGCGCAGGTCCTGCCGCCCGGCCGCGACGACGGGTGGCTGCGGGTGCACGCCCGGCCGCTGGGGGCGGTCACCGCCCGGCGCACCAGGGCGCGGCGCTGAGCGGGCGCGGTGCGCACACCGCGCCGCGCACCGCCGCCGACGAGTAGGATTGGCACTCGAACGCCCCGAGTGCCAGTCGGGGTCCGGAGCTCCTGGAGACCACGTGCCCACCTACGCCTACGCGTGCCAGCAGTGCGACCACACCTTCGAGGTCCGCCAGTCCTTCAGCGACGACGCCCTGACCACCTGCCCGGAGTGCTCCGGCCGGCTGCGCAAGCTCTTCAACAACGTCGGCATCGTCTTCAAGGGCTCGGGCTTCTACCGCACCGACTCGCGCTCCGGCGGCTCCTCCGACACCGGGTCCAAGGGCTCCTCGGACTCCTCCGGCGGCTCGTCCTCCAGCACGCCGGCCCCGGCGGGCTCCACCTCGTCGTCCTCGGGGTCCTCGACGTCGACCTCGTCGACCTCGTCGACCTCGACCTCGACCTCCTCGTCCTCGTCGGGCGGCGGGTCCACCTCCGCGGCCTGAGCGGGCGCGGCGGCGCGCACCGCCGCGCACGGGGCCGGCGCCGCGGTGTCCACCGCCGCGTCGCCGGCGCCCCCGTCCACCACCGCCCGCGCGGGCGGGCGCCCGCCGCCCGGCGGCCGCCTACGGTCGCGGCGTGCTGCGCGCCACGACACCCGCTCCCCCCGGCCCCCGCGACCGGCGCCGCCGCCGCCTGGCGCGGCGCTGGCTCAGCGCCGGGCTGGCCGCCGCCGCCGTGGGCGCGGCCGTCTCCGCGCTCGCCCCGCCGCGCCCGCCGCAGCAGGACGTCCTCGTCGCCGCCCGCGACCTGCCCGCCGGGGCGGTCCTGGCCCCCTCGGACGTGCAGCGCGTCGAGCGGGCGCGCGCGAGCGTCCCCGACGGGGCGCTGCGCAGCGCCGGCGGCGCGGTCCTGGCCGGGGCGGTGCGCCGCGGCGAGGTCCTCACCGACGCCCGCACCGCCGGCGCGGGGCTGCTGACCGGGCAGCCGCCGGGCACCCTGGCCACCACGGTCGCCGTCGACGACCCCCTCGTGCTGGGCAGCCTGGCCCCCGGAGCGCGCGTGGACGTGCTGGCCCGCACCGACGACCCCGTCACGGGCCTGCCCTCCGGGGCCGAGCGCGTGGCCGGCGGCGTCGTCGTCCTGGCCGTGCCCACCGCCCCGGGCGGCGGCGGCCCGCTGGGCCCGGACCCGGCCGGCGCGGCCGGCGGCGTGCTGGTGGCCGTCGACGCCCGCACCGCCGCCGAGCTCGCCGCGGCCGGGGGGCGCACGGTCGTCGCCCTGCGCGCGCCGTGAGCGCCGCACCGGCGGCGCGCGGGAGCCGGCGGCCGTCAGGCCGGGGCGGAGGGGCGCAGCGGGCCGACCGGCTGCGCGCCGTCACCGCGCGCCGCCACCCGCCGCAGCACCTCCTCGGCGCCGGTGGGCTCGCCCACGTGCCGGCCCTGCACCCGGTGGCAGCCCAGCGCCGCCAGCGCCCGCACCGTGGCCTCGTCCTCGACGCCCTCGGCCACCACGCGCAGGCCCAGCTCGCGGGCCATCTGCACGGTCGAGCGCACGATGACCGCCCGAGCCGGGTCGGTGGTCATGGCGGTGACGAAGCCGCGGTCCACCTTCAGCTCGTCCACCTCCAGCCCGGTCAGGTAGCGCAGCGAGGACTGGCCGGTGCCGTAGTCGTCGACGGCCACGGAGCAGCCCAGGGCGCGCAGCGCGCGCACCACCGCCCCGGCGCGGCGCACGTCCGCCACCACGCCCGTCTCGGTGATCTCCAGCACCAGGGCGCCGCCGGGCAGGCCGTGCCGGCGCAGGGCGGCGCCCACCAGCGGCGGCAGGTCGTCGTCGTCGAGCAGGCGCGCCGGCACGTTGACCGACACGCTCACGTCGCTGCCCGGCGCGCGCCAGCGGGCCACGTCGCGCAGCGCCCGCTCCAGCACCACGAGGGTCAGCTCGCGGACCAGGCCGGAGCGCTCCGCCAGCGGCACGAAGCGGTCCGGAGCCACGACCCCCAGGCGCGGGTGGTCCCAGCGCACCAGCGCCTCGGCGCCGGCGAGCGCGCCGGAGACGGGCTCGACCTGCGGCTGGTACTGCACGAACAGCTCACCGCGCTCGACGGCGCCGCCCAGCTCCCCCAGCAGGCGCAGCTGCTCGGCGGCGCCGGCGCGCGGCTCCCCGTCGGCCAGGCAGCAGCGCCCGCGGCGGCGCTTGGCGCGTTCCAGGGCGGCCTCGGCGCTGCGCAGCAGGTCCGCCGCACCGCCGCCGTGCCCGGGCGCGACGGCCACGCCCACGCTGACGGGCACCGGCACCCGCACCCCCGCCGCGCGCAGCGGCCGGGCGGCGCGGGCGACCACCTCGTGCCCCAGCGCCTCGGCGCGGGCGCCGTCGGGCACGAGCACGGCGAAGGCGTCGCCGTCCAGGCGCGCCACGAGCGAGCCGGAGGGCGCCAGGTCGCGCAGCCGCAGCGCGCTGCGGCGCAGCAGCGCGTCGCCGGCCGCGCGGCCGAGGGCGTCGTTGACGTCGTGGAAGCGGTCGGCGTCCACGACGAGCAGGCCGGGGCCCCGCGAGCCGCGGGCGCGCAGGGAGCGGCCGGCGGCGGCCAGCAGCACCTCGCGCCCGGGCAGGCCGGTCAGCGCGTCGCGCGGCGGCCGGCCCAGCCGGCCGACGGCGGTGAGCGCCGCGGCGGCGGCGGCCCCGGCCGCCACGGCCAGCTCCAGCGGCAGCAGGGGCACCGGCAGGGCACGGACGCGCGCACCGAGCAGGAACAGGCCCAGCGCGACGAGCACCGCGGCCAGCACCGCCGCGGGGCGCCGGCTCCCGCGCGGGTGCCGGTGGCGCCCGCCCGGCGGGGCGGTCCCGAGGTCCCCGGCCGGGGCTGCGACGGGCGCGGCGGGAGCGGCGGGCGCGGCGGGCGCGGCACGCACCACGGGCGCCGCGGAGCGGGAGCGGGTGGGGCGCGCGGGTGCCTCGACGCCGGCCGGGGCGCCGAGCGGCAGGACGCCGGTGGACGCGGGGGCGCTCGCCGGTGGGCCGTCGGGTGCGGCACCGCCCGTGGAGGGACCCTCGCGGCGCACGTCCCCACCTCCGCCCCCTGGCGACGGAGGCGTCCCGGCGCGCCCGGACCGCGGCCGGCGTGGTGGGGGGGTGCCGCCACCGGCTGGCGCTCATCATGCGGGGCGCGGCACGCGCGAGGAACCCCTGCGCAGGTGCCGATCCTGTGTCCTCGACCGATCGTCACACCGGCTCGACCGCACGTCACAGGGTCGTCGCCGCACGGCGATCGGCCGGGCACGGTGCGTGCGACCGGTCCTGGTCCTGACCGGCCCCGGTGCGGGGGCCGCTAGTCCCAGTGCGGGGGTCGCTGGGAGAGGTACCAGTCGTCGTCGAGGTCCCCGGACGCGCCGCCCCAGCCCTCGTCGCGGTCGTCGGCGGCGCGCTCGTCCTCCAGCGGCACCTCGCGCTCGTCGTCGTCACCGGGGCCGCGCCCGCTCACGAGGCCTCCTCGTGCGGCACCGCGTGCTCCACGGCCGCCGCGCCGGGCCGGTGCGCGTCGGCACCGGCCTGCGCCCGCTCCCTGCCGCTGCGCTCGACCTCGACCCCGGCCCCTGCCTCCGCCCGCTCGACGTCGCTCCCCTGCGCCCCGTCCCGCTGGGCGGTGGCGCGCGACCCCGGCCGCTGCACCGCGGGGTTCGCGGGGGTCGCCGGGCCCGCGGGGGCGTCGGCGCGCAGGTCCACCACCAGCTCGGCGTCCTGGCCCTGCTCGGCCGCGGCCTCGCGCCAGCGCTGCGCGATGCGCTCGGCCTCGGCGGCCGGGTCGGCGAGCACGTCGGCCTCCAGCGAGCGCACCCAGCGCCACCCGCAGCGCTCCAGGCGCTGCGGACCGGCCACCTCGCGCTCGAGGACGTCGGCCGCCGCCCACGCCGGGCCGTCCAGCTCCACGGCCAGCGCCGGGCCGACGGCGCCGGGCCGGCGCACCGCCAGCGGCACCGCGCGCGAGCGGCCCCGCACCGGCGCCACCGGCAGCCCCAGGTCCCGGCAGGCCGCCAGCAGGCGCCGCTCCAGGGCGGTGGTGGCCACCGGCCCCTCGGGGGCGGGGGCCTCCCAGGCGCGCGCGGTGCGCACCAGCGGCCGCTCGGCCCGCCCGGCACCGGCCCCGCCGTCGCGCTCACCGGGTCCACCGGGCTCACCGGGTCCACCGGGCTGACCGGCTGCGCGGGCGTCGTCGAGCACGAGGGTGGTGCGGGTGCGCGAGCGGGTCAGCGCCAGCACGAGGTCGCGCTCGGCGCCGGGGCCCTCGCCCAGCCCGGGACCGCCGGTGACGGCGTCGGCCAGCACGAGCACGTGGTCGCGCCGCTCGCCGGTCCAGCGCGCCGGGCCGGCCACGAGCAGCGGCTCGTCCCCGCGCGCGGCGGGCAGCCCCTCCTCCGCCGCGCGTCGGCGCACCGCGTCACCGAGCAGGTCGGCGCCGGCGGCGTCGGGCACCACCACGCCCACGGAGCGCTCCGGGCGGCGGCGCAGCGCGTCGGCGACCGCGGCGGTGACGAGGTCCACGAGGGCGTCGGGACCGCGCCGGGCCCCGGGCGGGCGGGTGGAGGTCCGCAGCACCTCGCGCGGGTCCGGTCCGGGGGCGGGCACCGAGTCGGGCGAGGCGCCGGGCACGTCCTGCAGCAGCCGGTCGTCCAGGCAGGCGTGCTGGCGCTCCAGGCGCAGCTCCGGCAGCACGCCGGCGGCGTCGGTGAGCAGGTCTTCCCCCGGCTCCTCCCCCGCCGCGCTCCCCGCACCCGCGGTGCCCGCGGCCCCGTCCGCGCCGGCCGTCCCGTCCGCCGCCGCGCCGTCCGCCGCCGCGCCGTCCGCCGCCGCGCCGTCGGGGCGCGGCGCGGCGGTGGGCAGGTCCCGCGGCCCCGGCTGGGCCTCGTCGCCGACCACGACGACCTGCCGGGCGCGCGCCAGCGCCGGCAGCGCCGAGGCGGTCGTCGTCGAGCGCGCCCCGAGGACCACGACGAGGTCCGCCACGGGCAGGTCGGCGGCCAGGGCGGCCGCGGCCGCGGGCGAGAGCGCGGTGCACGGCAGCGCCGCGCCGGCCGTGGCCAGCTCCGGCGCCAGCGGCTCGGCGGCGCGCACGGCGCCGCGCGGCACGGCCCGCGCCGCGCGCGCGGAGCGCTCGGGCGGGGCCGGCAGGGCCGTGGCGCGCGCGTCGACGGCGCGGCGCACCTGCGCGGCGTCGTGGGCGCGGGCGGCGGCCTCGGCCAGCTGCAGCCCGGCGCGGGCGCTGCGCAGGGCGGCGGCGTCGGGGGCGCCGACGAGCGGGTCGGCCAGGGAGAACGCCTCCAGCACCCCGGCCCACCAGGCGCGCTCCACCTCGGCACCGAGGTCCAGGCTGCCCGCACCGCTCCAGCGCGCGCCCAGGTCCTCCAGCAGGGAGGCCCAGCCGGCCTCGGCCAGCTGGTCGAGCAGCACCGTGCGCTCGGGCAGGGCGTCCAGGGCAGCGGCGTCGGCGTCCAGCGAGCGCAGCAGCGCCGCCAGCTCCGGCAGCTGCACCCGCAGCAGCGAGCCGCCCGCGTCCAGCTCGGCGACCAGCCGCGGCGGCAGGACGCGCTGCAGCGCCTCCAGGTCCGCGCGCAGCGCGTCCACGGCGGTGCGCAGCCCGTCCAGGCCCTCGGGCACGTGCGGGACGGCCTCGCGCACGGACACCCGCTGCCAGGCCAGGCGCTGGGCGCGGGCGCGCTGCAGCCACTCGTGCAGCTGCTCGGTGCTCACCGGTCCACCGCCGGGCACGAGCATCGCGCGGGCGGCGCGCCGCAGCCGCCAGCGCGCCAGCGCGCCCACCCGCACGCCGTGCTCGCGGCGCCAGGCGGCCGTGGCGGTGGCCGCGGCCACGTCGCCCAGCGAGGTGGCGAAGGCGTCCGGGCCGAAGCGCGCGACGGTGGCGCGCACGCCCTCCAGCAGCTCCACGCGCTCGGTGGCCTCGGCCACGGAGGACGCCCCGCGCAGGCCCGCGGCGTCGCAGACCGTGGCCATGCGGGCGCGCGCTGCCGGCAGCGCCTCGCCCACCGCGCGCCGCACCCGCTGCAGCGCCTCGTCGGCGGCCTCGCGGCTGCGCAGCTGCGCACCGGCCCAGGGGCTGCGGGCGCCGTCGGCGGCGAAGGCGCCCAGCTCCACGGCGCGGCGCACCCGCCCGGCCCAGGCGGGCAGGTCCTCGCGCCGGCACGCGCTCAGGGCGGCCCCGCGCAGCCGACGGGTGGTGCTCGCCGGCACCGGGCGCTCGGCCAGCTGCGCCAGCGCCTCCAGGGCGTCGTGGGCGCTGACCCCCCACGGCTCGCGGGGGTGGTGCAGCGCGCGGGCCTGCTCCTGCAGCACCGCGGCCGCGGCGGAGGGGTCCGGGCGCGCGCCGCCGGAGGCGTCGCGGGGGCGCGCGCCGCGCGCGGCGGCCTCGGCGCGGGCGGTGCGCACCTGCTCGCGCACGTCGGCCAGGACGGCGGCGGCGTCGAGGTCGGCCACCAGGTGCAGCACCAGCCGCCCCAGGCCGTGCTCGCGCAGGCGCGCGTCCACGGCGCGGCGCTCGGCGGCGGAGTCGGCCACCACCAGGGTGGTGCGCCCGGCGGCGGCGCCGGCGGCCACCAGCGCCGCGGCGACCTGGGTGGCGCCGGTGCCGGCGGGCGCCAGCAGGCGCAGGTCGGCGCCCTCCAGGGCGTGCGCGACGGCGCGCCGCTGCGCGGGGTCCAGCGGCAGTCCGGTGCGCTCGGCGCCGGGACCGGTGCCGCCGGGGCCGGCGAGCGGCGCGAGCGGCCCGGCGGGCGCCACCGGCACCCCCTGCGCCAGGGCGCGCACCACCCGGTGGTCGCGCACGTCGGCGCCGTGCCGGCGCAGGTGCGCGAGCAGGTCCGAGCCGGGGTCGGCGAAGGTGCCCAGCAGCAGCCGGCGCTCCACCCGCAGGCCGGGCGCGCCGGCGAGCTGGCGGCGCACCTCCTCCAGGGCCGGGTCCGGGTCGAAGCCGCGGTGGCGGCCCACGGCGCGCGCGACCCGCTCGGCGTCGAGCTGCACGCCCAGCTCGGCCAGCGCGGTGCGCACCAGCACCGGGTTGACCAGCACGCCGGCGTCGAGCTGGACGACGAAGTCGTCCACGCCCTGCCCGGCGGGGGTCAGCGAGCAGCGGCGCAGCAGCAGCGGGGTGCGGCGCGGGGCGCCGCCACCGGGCGGGGTCCAGCCGACGGTGCCCACCGCGACGGCCAGGGCGCGGGTGCCGCGCTGGGCCAGCAGGTCGGCGGCGCGGCGGTGCACCACCCGCACCCGGCGGCGCGCCTCGGCGAAGGCGCCGGACTCGCGCACCAGGCTGGACAGCGGCGCCGGCCCGCCGGCCAGCAGCTGCGCCAGCCCCGAGGGGTGCGCGGTGGTCAGGTCCAGGCCGGCGTCGGGGGCGTCGGGGTGGTCCAGCAGCGCGGACGTGCCGCCGAGCGCCTGCGCCTGCGCCCACCAGCGCCGGCGGGTCGACTCGGCCGTGCGGGGCGCTGCGTCGGTCACGCCCTCCACAGTAGGCGCGTGCGTGCCCGGCTCCGCACGGTCACGGCCCGCCGCGCCGCGCCCTTCACCCCCTCGGGCGCGTGCCCTCGCCGGCGGTGGCCGCCGCTGCGCGCCGCCCGCCCGCCGGGGACGCGCCGGCCGCCTGCGCCGGGGCGGCCGCGCCGTCGCGGGCCAGGACGACGAGGGTGACGTCGTCGCGGGCGCGCCCGCCGCTGACGCGGCGCGCCACGTCCAGCGCCTCGTCCACCAGCGCCTGCGGGGTGATCTCCGGCAGGTTCGACAGCGCCGCGAGCACGCCCTCCACGCCCAGCTCCTCGGTGCCGGCGCCGGGGCGGGCCTCGATGAGCCCGTCGGTGTAGACGACGAGCACCGAGCCGGGGGCCAGGGAGGTGGTGCCGCTGCTCCACGCGCCCGGCACGTCCAGGTGCAGCCAGGACAGCAGCGGGCCGGTGGCCTCCAGCTGCCCCACCAGGCGCACCCCGCCGCCGGGCTCGGAGCGCACCACCAGCGGCGCCGGGTGCCCGGCGTTGGCGTAGCGCACGACGCCGGAGTCGGGGTCGACGACGACCACGACGCAGCTGGCGAAGCGCTCGGCCTCGTCGGTGAAGACCCGCGCGGCCATCGCCAGCGCGAGGTCCGGCTCGGGGGCCAGGTGCAGCGCGGCCTCCAGCAGGCGCTTGAGCTGGATGGCGACGATGCCGGCGCGCGCCCCGTGCCCGGAGACGTCGGCGACGACGACGGCGTAGCGCCCGTCGGCCAGCGGCAGCACGTCGTACCAGTCGCCGGCCAGCAGCCCCTCGGCCGGGCGCAGCGCGGCGGCGGTCGACCAGCCGGGCACCTCGGGCAGCTCGTGCGCGGCGAGCTGGTCGCGCACCTCGGCGACGAGGGGCTGGCCCTGGGCGAGGGCCTCGCGCGCGGAGACGGCGTCGGCGAGCTCGTCGAGGATGCGCCGGCGCATCGTCTCGGCGGAGCGGGCCACCTCGGCCAGCTCCGGCGGGCCGGCCAGGCCCACCGGGGTCTGCAGGTCGCCCCCGCCCACGCGCAGCATCTGCGCCGAGAGCGTGCCCAGCGGGCGCAGCACCCAGCGGCGCACGAGGTGCAGGATCACCGGGACCATCAGCAGGGCGACCGCGGCGATGCCGACCTGCACGGCCCGCAGCAGGCGGAGGACCTCGGCCTGGCGCCCGGCGGCGGCGTCGCGCCGCTGGGTGACGAGGTCGTCGAGGTCCTCCAGCACGCGGTAGGTGGCCAGGAACCGCTGCGAGGCCGGCGCGCCGGCGGTGGCGGCCCGCAGGCCCTGCTCGTCGCCGGCGCGCTTGAGGACGGCCTGCTCCTCGGCGACCTCGCGCCAGCGCGCGACCCCCTCGGCGGCCTCGGCGACGAGCGCGTCCACCCGCTCGTCCTCCAGCCGCTCGGTGATCACCTGCACCTGCCCCTCCCACACGACCACGTCGCGCAGCAGCTGGTAGCGCTGGCGCGCCAGCCGGGCGCTCTGGGCGGGGTCGACGGAGGCGGTGTACTGGTGGTGGGTGGACTGCGCCTCCACGAGCACCTCGCGGTAGTCGCCGACGTGCTGGGAGACCTCGTTCCACCTCGTCCACCCGGTGCCGCGCAGGTCGCCGCGGCCGCCCACGAGCGCGCTCTGCGCGAGCACGACGGCGAGCACCACCGCCACGGCGAGCACCGCCCCGGCCACGAGCGAGACGCGCCGCTGCAGGGTGGTGCGCAGCATGAGGTGGTGCCAGCGCTGCACGAGGCGCTTCAGCGTCCACCTCCTCGCCCGGCGGGACCCTGTCGTCCCGTCATCACACCTTGTCACCTCCGGGCGCGGACTCCCAGCACTCACCGGGCGCGGGCGCCCGGGCTGGGATAGACGTGGGGCGTGAGCGCCGACCCGACCAGCCCCGCCGGCTCCGCCGGCCCGCCCGCGAGCGGCCCCGCGACGGGGTCGCGCTGGCCGGCGTCCCTGGTGCTGGTGCGCCACGGGCAGAGCACCGGCAACGTCGCCGACGCGCGCGCCCGCGCGCGGCACGCGCAGGTCGTGGAGGTGGAGGAGCGCGACGCGGACGTGCCGCTGTCGGGGCTGGGCCGGCGCCAGGCGGCGGCCGTGGGCGCGTGGCTGGCGAGCGCGCCGGAGGCGCCGCCGGTGCCGCAGGTGGTGCTGTCCTCGCCGTACGAGCGGGCGCTGCGCACCGCCGAGGCGGTGGTGCGCGGGGCGCGCGAGCGGGGCCGCGACGTGCCGGACCCGCGCACGGACGAGCGGCTGCGCGAGCGGGACCTGGGCTGGTGGGACGGGCTGACCGGCGCGGGGGTGCGCGCCCGCTTCCCCGAGGAGGCGGCGCGGCGGGCGCGGCTGGGCAAGTTCTACTACCGCCCGCCGGGCGGGGAGAGCTGGTGCGACGTGGCGCTGCGGGTGCGCAGCGTGCTGGCCTCGCTGCGCGAGGAGCACGCCGGCGCGCACGTCGTGGTGGTCTCCCACCAGGCGGTCATCATGAACTTCCGGCTGGTGCTGGAGGGCCTGGACGAGCGCGCGGTGCTGGCGCTGGACGCCGGTGAGCCGCTGGCGAACTGCTCGGTGACCTCCTACGAGGCCGGCGGCGGCGCGATGGTGCTGCGCGCGGCCGGGGACACCTCGGCGGTCGCCGACGTGCGCGTCACCGACGACCCGGCCGTCGAGGAGACCGCCGACCCGGTCGACCCCGCCGGGAGCGGTGCGGCGGACGGGCGCACGGGGGTGCGCCGGTGAGCGTCCCGGGGGCCGCCGCGGACGCGGCGGTGACGGTGACCTCGGCGGTGCTGCGCTCGTGGCCGCTGCCGCCGCCGGGGGTGGGCAAGGAGGCGCGCGGGCGCACCTGCGTGGTCGGCGGCAGCGAGCGCACGCCCGGCGCGGCGCTGCTGGCCGCCGAGGCGGCGCTGCGCTGCGGGGCGGGCAAGCTGCAGGTGGCCACGACCGCGGCGACGGCGCCGGCGCTGGGGGTGGCGCTGCCGGAGGCGCTGGTGCTGGGCCTGCCGGCCAACGACGAGGGCGGCATCGACCCCTCGTGCGGGGCGCGGGGCTCGGAGCTGGCGGAGCTGGCCGGCGGGGCGCACGCGGTGTGCCTGGGCGTGGGCACGGTCGGCGAGGAGGCGGTGGTGGCGCTGCTGGAGGCGCTGGTGCCGCCGCTGCGGTGCACCGTGGTGCTGGACGCGATGGGCCTGGCGCCCGTCACGCGCGACGCGACGTTCCTGCACCACCTGCGGGGGCGGGCGGTGCTCACGCCGAACCTCAGCGAGCTGGCGATCGTGCTGGGCGCCGAGGAGGGGGAGGTCGAGCGCGACACCGCCTCGGCGGCCCTGGAGCTGGCGCGGCGCAGCCGCTGCGCGGTGGCCGCCGGCGGCGGGGAGTCGTGGATCGCCGCCCCGGACGGGCGGCTGTGGTGCGACGCCTCCGGCGGCGCGGGGCTGGGCGTCTCCGGCTCCGGCGACGTCCTCGCCGGGATCGTCACGGGGCTGTGCGCGCGCGGCGCGGACCCCGTGCAGGCGGCGGTGTGGGCGTGCCACCTGCACGGGCGGGCCGGGGACCGCCTGGCCAGCTCGGTGGGCCGGCTGGGCTTCCTGGCCCGGGAGCTGCCCGCGGAGGTGCCGCGGGTGCTCGCGGAGGTGGAGGTCTGAGCGCTGCGCTCAGGCGGCCAGCAGGGCGGCGGCGGCGGGCACGAGGTCGGCCATGGGCAGCTGCAGCTCCCAGGTGGTCGACGAGCGCTGACCGGCGGCGCGCGGGTCGCCGTCGGGACCGGCCCACGCCTGCGGCTGGGCGGTGACCCTCCAGGCGCCGGCGCCGTGCTGGTGGGCGCGGGCGGCCAGCGCCTCGTCGCCGTTGCGCACGGCGGCGGAGGCCAGGACGTCCACGGCGCGGGCCAGCGAGCGGGCGTCGTAGAAGGCGATGGTGCACCCGGCGTCCGTGGCGGTGGTCGCCACGAGGATGCAGCCGGACTCCTCCAGGGCGGCGTCGATGGCGGCCACGGCGGCGGTCTGGCGGGGTGCCCGGCGGGGACCGGGGACGGTCGCGCGCGCGTCGGTGCGGAGGGTCTGAACGGACATCCGGAGTGCTCCTCGGGAGACGACGTCGGCCGGGGGTCGGAGTCCACCTCGACTCGCTCCGACACCCGGTGACGGCATCGGTCGGCGTGCCTTGCGGCTTGAGTGTAGGCACCCGGGCGCACCACCCCCGACCACGGGGGTGCGGTGTTCGCCTGCGGCGCAACACGTTCCAACGACAACGCGTCGTAGTTCGGCCCTGCCGGACGGTCCGCGGCCCGCCGAGCGCCCGGCGCGGCCCGCCGCGCGCGGCTGCGGCTAGACTCGCCGGGCCCGCGGCAGCGCGGGCGGGCCCCCGTAGCTCAGGGGATAGAGCATCGGTTTCCTAAACCGTGTGTCGCAGGTTCGAATCCTGCCGGGGGCACCAGCAGCACCGCCGGCCGTCCGCGCGGGCACGCCGCGGTGGACGACGGGTGGACGCTCGCACCGGATCGCCCCGGAGCCCTCCCGGCGCGCCCCGCGCGTCCGTAGCGTGGCGGCGTGGACCGGCTGGGCACGGGCACGGCGGTGGGCGCGAGGACCGGCACGGCGAGGGGCGCGGCGCGGGGCGCGGGACCGGTCGCGGCCGCGGCCTGCGTGACCCTGCTCGGCGGTGCGTGGGCGTGGGCGCTGGCGGCCACGAGCACCTGGGCGGTGCACGCCGGGGAGGCCCGGGCGCTGGGGCCCGGGCACACCCCGGACCTGCCCGGCGAGGGCGAGATCGCCCTGGTCTCGCACGACGTGCGCCTGGCGGCGCTGGCGGCGCTGTGGTGCGCCTCGGCGCTCCTGCTGGCCCCCCCGCGCGCCGCGCGCGCCGCGCGGGCCACCCGGCGGCGGGTGCCGGCGTCGGCGCCCGTGCGGGTGCGGCTGGCGGCGTGGCTGGGCGCCGGCGCCGCGCTCGTGGCGGCCAACGCGCTGCTCGGGCCGGCGGTGGACGGGCGCTCCCCCGCGCCGGCCGCGGCGCTCGTGCTGCTCGCCACGGCCGCGGGCACCGCGCTGGGCGCCGCGGTGGGCGCGGCCGCGGGGGCGGCGCGGGGGCGGGCGGGCCGCGCGGGCGCCGGCGCTCCCGCGGCCGCGGCCGCGGACGGCGAGCGCTGGTGGTGGCTGGCCGCCGCCGGCGCGCTGGCCGCGGCCACGGCGTGCGTGGCCGTGCTGCAGGGCCTGTCCACCCCGCGCTACGTCCCCTGGGCGCCCGGGGAGCTGCACACGGCCAACGCGCTGGTGACGCTGGTGCTGCTGGCGGTCTCCGCGGCGTGCGCGCTCGGGTGCGCCGGCACCACCGCGGACCCGCTGCCCCGCCCCGCGCGCGCCGCGCTCGTGCTCGTGCCGAGCGCCGCGGCGGCGCTGCTGCTGCTGGACCCGGCCGAGCTGCTGCTGCGCGCGCGCGAGCAGCCGGAGGTGACCGGCCCGGCGCTGGTGGCGGCGCTGGCCCCGTTCGCGCTGGTCGCCGGCCCCGGGCGGCGCGCGCCCTCGCGGCGGCGGACGTGGACCACCGCGCTGGTGCTGACCGCCCTGGCGGGCCTGGCGGCGGTGGCGCTGCCGGTGCTCGCCCCGGCGGTCCTGGCCGGGGGGTTCCTCGGCCTGGCGCTCACCGCGCCCGCGGGGGCGTACGTGGGCTACGACGGCGTGCCGGTGACCGGCGCGGGCGGCCCGTGGGCGCTGGGCGCGCTGGTCGTCCTGACCGTCCTCACCGGCCCGGGCGGGGACGAGACGCCCACCGCGCGGCCCGCGCCGTCCTGAGGGGCGCCCGGTCCGCGACCGCGCTCCCCGCACCGCGGCCCCCGTACCGCGGCGTCAGCGGTCCGTCACCGGGATTTCGTCGAGCGGTCGCTGTGCGGACCCCGTGCAGCGACAGGATCCGCCCTGTGAGATCGCGCACCGTCGCCGCCGCCACGCTGGCCGCCGCCACGTTCCTGACCCCGCTGACCGCCGCCACCGCCACCGCCTCCTCCGACCACCGTCCCGGCACCGGGCGCGGGTGGGCGTGGGGCCAGGACCGGGACCACCGGTGGCAGCCCGTCGAGCCGCTGGTGGTCGGCCACCGCGGCGCCTCCGGCTACCGCCCGGAGCACACGCTGGCCTCCTACCAGCTCGCCGCCCGCCAGGGCGCCGACGTCATCGAGCCCGACCTGGTCTCCACCAAGGACGGCGTGCTCGTGGTGCGCCACGAGAACGAGATCTCGGGCACCACCGACGTCGCGGACCACCCCGAGTTCGCCGACCGCCGCACGACGAAGACGATCGACGGCGTCGAGCTGACCGGCTGGTTCACCGAGGACTTCACGCTCGCGGAGCTGAAGACGCTGCGCGCCGTGGAGCGCCTGCCCGAGCTGCGCCAGGAGAACACCGTCTTCGACGGCGCCTACGAGGTGCCCACGTTCGAGGAGGTCCTCGACGAGCGCGAGCGCCTCTCGCGCGAGCTGCGCCGCGAGATCGGGATCATCCCCGAGATCAAGCACTCCACCTACTTCGACTCCATCGGGCTGTCGATGGAGGAGGGCGTCGTGCAGGCGCTGCGCGAGCACGGCCTGAACCGCCCGGGCTCCGGCGCGACCGTGCAGTCCTTCGAGCTGACGAACCTGATCGAGCTGCGCCGCGAGCTGGGCCTGCGCGCGGACTCGGTGTTCCTGACCTCCTCCAGCGGCGCCCCGGCGGACCTGGTGGACGCGGGCGACCCGCGCACGTACGCGGACCTGCTGACCCCCGCCTCGCTGCAGGAGCTCGCCGCCGACGTCACCTCCATCGGCCCGTCGCTGGACCAGGTGGTGGCGCTGGAGGCCGACGGCACGCTGGGCGAGGAGACCACCCTCGTCGACGACGCGCACGCCGTCGGCCTGGAGGTGGTTCCCTACACCCTGCGGGCGGAGAACAACTTCCTGCCGGTGGACTACCGCGTGGGCGAGGACCCGGCCGACTTCGGCCGCGTGCTGGACCTGGCGGTCGTGTACTTCGAGGCCGGCATCGACGGCATCTTCACCGACCAGCCCGACCTCGGCGTCGCGGCGCGCGAGCGCTTCCTCGCCGAGCAGGCCGAGGGCGAGCGCCGCGCCGGCTGACCCGGCGCGCCACGACGACGCCCCCGCGACCTGCCGGTCGCGGGGGCGTCGTCGTGCCGGGACGCCGCGCTCAGGCGGGGCCGCCGCCGGGCTGGAGGTTCCCGTTCACGCGCAGCTGGTACGGGGCGTACGAGCTGATCGTCTCGGTGGGGTCGTCGGCCGTGACGAGCACGGCGGCGACGTCCGGGGTGAACCCGAGGGCGCGCCTGACGGAGGTCAGGGTGGTGAAGCCCCAGCGGGTGCGCACCACGGGCAGCTGCACGACCGAGACGCGCCGCTGCGAGTAGCCCACCAGCTGCACGGTCCAGCCGGCCACCTCGGTCGGGTCCGCCTCGCTCAGCGACATCCAGGTGGACAGGTCGGTGGCGTCGGCCACCGGCTGCCCGCCCAGGGCGAGGCCGCGCACCCGCACGCCCTCCTCCGCCACGCCGCCGTCGGTGAGGTAGCGGACCGCCACCCGTACGTTCTGCCCGGCGTAGGCGGAGGCGTCGAAGACCTGCGCGCCGGAGACCTCCCCGGTCAGGCCGGGCAGCTGGGCGGCGATGCGCGGGTCGGCCTGCTCGGCGGCCTCGGTGGTGGTGCCCTGGCTGGACAGCGAGACCCAGGCGCCGGTGGCCGGGTCGAGCACCTGCACGACGGCGAAGTCGTAGCCCTTCTCCGCGTCGACCTCGAGGTCCACGGTGACGGTCGGGTCGGCGGCCGGGACGGTGACCTCGCGCACGATGCCGCGGTCGAGGTCGTCGCCGCTGCCGGAGTACAGCGCGCCCTCCTCCTGCACCCACTCCACCGGGGTGGTCGGGTAGGTCGTGGCGCCGCGGAAGGTGACGAAGCCGCGCTCGACGTAGCCGGAGGCGTCGCGCAGGCGCACGAAGTCGGCGCCGTTGACCGGCGCCCCCGGTGAGTCGTGGCTCTGCGGGCTGTCCCAGTTCACCTTCGCGTTCAGCGACGCGGGGTTGAGCACGGAGGCGTCCCCGCGCCGGACCCGGGCGCCGGCGTCGATCGCGCCGTCCACGGCCATCGCGGCCAGGAAGTCGTGCAGGACGTCCAGGGCGCTGACGTCGTGGCCGTGGCGCCGCAGGACCGCGTCGAGGCCGGCCAGGCCGCCCTCGGGCTCGTTGTGCAGCTCGGTCAGGAAGTCCCGGCCGAAGCGGTCGGAGAGGTAGACCATGAGCGCCATCGCGGCGCCGTAGTCGGTGAGGATCTCCGGGGCGCCCTGGTCGCCCCACCGCGTCAGCGAGTTCTCCGGGCCGCCGTAGGACTCCTGCTCGTTGAAGCCGAGGAACGTGGCGATGTCGCTCTGCGCGTCCGGCGCGTCCGGCGCCGGGGACGGGTCGCTGTACCCGACGAGCACCTCCGCCCACGTCGACAGGCCCTCGTTGACCCAGGAGACCTCGTCGGGGTCGGCGTAGCCCTCCAGCAGGTGCTGGTACTCGTGCGCGAAGGTGCCCTCGTAGGTGCGCGGGTTCGGCTCGCCCAGGCCGGGACGCTGCAGGAACTCCGCGCAGGCGAGGTAGTCGGCCTCGGCGGAGTCGTCCGGCGGGTTGTCGCCGGTGCGGTGCAGCCAGTCGAAGCCGTCGATCGTCATGACGTTGCGGTCGACGAGGTCGTTGAAGACCGAGTAGAAGAACCCCGCGATGTAGGTGCGGCCGTTCTGGTTCGTGGGGTCGTAGTAGTTCTGGTCGCGCACGTTGTCGATGAGCGCGACGGTGCGGCGGCCCTCACCGGTCCAGTACCCCTCGGGGTAGCCCGCCTGGGGCAGCGCCTCGTCGAGGACGGCCTCCTCGCCGCTGCGCTCGGTGGCCACGGAGAACTCCTCGGACTCCACCGGCAGGATCTTCTCGTCGAACTCGCGCACGAAGCTCGCGACCTGCTCGTCGGTGACGACGGTCAGGGCACCGCCGCCGACGGTGTTGCGGCAGTCACCCTCGGGGAAGGAGAGGTCGTCGGAGACCCACACCTCGATGTTCTCCCCCACCCCGCGCAGGGTGTAGCCCTGCACGGTCACGACGCTGTCGACGACCTCGCCGTCGGGGGTGACGCCGCCGTCGACCAGGGACGGCCAGTCGCGCTGGTCACCGACCTGGGCGGGCCCGTCGTCGGCGGATCCGTCGGCGGGGGCGGCCAGCAGCGCGCGCGCCTGCGCACCCGCGGCGCCCGTGGCGGGGGCCGCCTCGGCCGGGGCGACCACGGGCAGGGGCGCGCCGTCGCGGTACTCGCCGTCGAGCAGCCGCACGTCGGGGGCGGGGGCCTGCTGCGCAGCGGGGGCGACGGCCGGGGAGGCCACCGCCGCGGCCGGGACGGCGAGCGCCGTCGCGGAGAGCGCGGCGATCGCGATGCGACCTCCGCGTGTGGGGTCCAGACCCATCGCGTGTCCTCCTGGGGTACCTCGGCACCGGTGCGCCCGGGCCGGTGGCCCAGAGCATCTACTGCGTCACAGTGCGCGCACAAGCCCTGCGTTCACCCCCGGTGCTCAGCAGTACGCCCGCAGTGACGGCAGGTGCGCGCGCCGGCGCCGCCGGGGGACGGCAGGATGGCCGGGTGCCCTACCGCGTGATGACCGTGTGCACCGGCAACATCTGCCGCTCCCCCATGGCCGAGTCCGTGCTGCGCCGCCGCTTCGCCGAGGCGGGCCTGGACGGGGAGGTGGTCGTGGACTCCTCCGGGATCAGCGACGAGGAGGACGGCAACCCCGTGGACCGCCGCGCCCGCGCGGTGCTGACCGACGCCGGCTACGACGTGCCCGAGCACCGCGCCCACCGGGTGAGCCGCGCCGAGATCGCCTCGCGCGACCTGCTGCTGGCGATGACGGCCCGGCACGCGCGCTGGCTGCGCACGCAGGCGCCCGACGAGGCCTCCGCGGGACGGGTCGTGCTGTACCGCTCGTTCGACCCCGACGCGCCGGCCGTGGACGGCCCCGGCGCCGTGGCCGACGAGTCCGACCTGGACATCGCCGACCCGTGGTACGGCGACCGCGGCGACTTCGAGGAGGCGCTGGCGCAGATCGAGGCCGCCGCCGACGGGGTCGTGGAGCACGTGCGCCGCGAGCTGGCGGCCCGCTCGCGCTCCTGAGCCGGTCCGGGGGCGGTCACCGGCGGGAGGGCCTGCGCGGGTCCCCGGGTCCCCGGGTCCCCAGGTCCCCGGGTCACACGGGCAGCGCCTGCACGGCGTGCCGGTGCACGGTGCGGTACCCGGCGGACTCGTACAGGCCCACCGCACCGGAGGGGTTCTCGCTGTCCACCTCCAGGGAGACCGCGGCCATGCCGTCGGCGCGCGCGGCCAGCGCCACCGCGCCCAGCAGGGCCCGGGCCAGCCCGGCGCGGCGGTGCGGGCGGCGCACCCCCAGGGAGCCGAGGTCGGCGACGGGGAAGCCCAGCCCCTCCCAGTCGGCCACGTGGGCGTAGGCGAGCGCGTACCCGGCGACCTCGCCGTGCTGCGGGCCGCCGACGCGCACCGCGACGCGGCTCCAGTCGGGGCGCGCCTCGCGGTGCCCGGTCACGCGGGTGCGCCAGTCCTCGCGCGTGAGGGGCTGCGACATCCAGTGGTCGGCGAAGGCCTCGGCGTGGGCGGCGCGCAGCCGCTCGTCGAGCTCGCCCGGGTCCACCCCCAGCTCCCGCGCGGCGCCCGCCAGGGCGAGCAGGCGGTACCCGTCGGGCACGGCCGGCGCCGCGGGCACCGGCGGCTCGGCCCCCGGGCGCAGGTCGCGGTGCATGGTGGCGAACCAGCGCAGCACCCGCAGGCCGTGCGCCGCGCACAGCGCCGCGAGGTCCGCGCGGTGCTCCTCCACGGTGCACCACAGCCAGGCGGGCACCGGGCCCAGCTCGGCGCGGCGCTGCGCCGCCCGCTCGCGGGCCACGTCCGCGCCCCAGCGCAGCAGCGCGGAGCCGACGCCGCGCCGGCGGTGGGCGGGGTCCACCACGCCCGCCAGGAAGAGGCGCAGGTGCTGCACGTCGCCCGCGCGCAGCCCGACCAGGCCCGCGGCGCGCAGCTCGCCGTCCCCGTCGAACCCGCCGGTCGAGTGCCGCGCCGGGTCCAGGCCCTCGGCGTGCAGGTCCTCGGCCAGGTCCTCCTCGGTCCACCGGTACCGCGGGCGGTCCACCGGCTCGGCGCGGCGCAGCAGCGCGGCCCAGGCCGGGACGTCGGCGTCGGTCAGGGGGCGGGCGCGCAGGCCGGGCAGGGTGTGCTCCACCCCGCCTGCCTACCGCCGCGCCGCACGGGCGGCAACGGCTCCCCCGCCGCCTCCCCCGCCGCGCGCCGCCGTGCGCCCCTCAGAACAGCCGGCCGCCGCCGTCGGCGTCCGGCTCCTCCAGGGAGAGCAGGAACCGCTTGCGCCACAGACCCCCCGCGTACCCGGTCAGGGTGCCGTCGGCGCCCACGACGCGGTGGCAGGGCACGAGGATCGAGAGCGGGTTGCGCCCGTTGGCCGCACCGACCGCCTGCGCGTGCCCGGGCCCGCCCACGGCGCGCGCCAGCTCGCCGTAGGTGACCACCGCGCCGAACGGGACCTCGCGCAGCGCCGCCCACACGCGCTGGTCGAAGGCGGGCCCGCGCGGGGCCAGCGGCAGGTCGAAGGCGGTGCGCCCGCCGGCGAAGTACTCCGCCAGCTGCTCGGCGACGTCGGCGAAGGCACCGTCCTCCCGCGGGCCGAGGTCGGCGGGCACGCCGCCGCGGTGGTCGGGGTACCACAGGCCGACCAGCCCGTCCTCGTCGCGCGCGCAGGTCAGCTCGCCCAGCGGCGAGGGCAGCAGGCCGTGGCGCACCGAGCCGTCGAGCACCGAGCCGTCGAGCACCGCGGGCCCGGTGCTCAGGCCGCCAGGCGCAGGGCGTCGGTGGTGCTCGCCAGGGTGCGCGCCAGCAGGTCCGGCTCGTCGGACAGGGCGCGCCCGTAGGAGGGCACCATCTGCACCAGGCGCTCGCGCCAGGCCTCCTGGTGGGCCGGGAAGCACTGGCGCAGCAGGCGCAGCACCACGTCGACGGCCGTGGAGGCGCCCGGGGAGGCGCCCAGCAGCGCCGCCACCGAGCCGTCGGCGGCGTGCACGAGCTCGGTGCCGAACTGCAGCACGCCCCCGCGCGGGCCCTTCTTGATCACCTGCACGCGCTGGCCGGCGGTCAGCAGCTCCCAGTCCTCCGCGCGCGCCTGCGGGTAGAACACCCGCAGCGCCTCCAGGCGCTGCTCCGTCGACTGCGCCAGCTGCTTGGCCAGGTACGTCATCAGCGGCACGTTGTCGCGGGCCACGGCCAGCATGGGCAGCAGGTTGTCCCCGCGCACCGAGCGGGGCAGGTCCAGCAGCGAGCCGCGCTTGAGGAAGCGCGGCGAGAACCCCGCGTACGGGCCGAACATCAGCGAGCGCCGGCCGTCCATGACGCGGGTGTCCAGGTGCGGCACGGACATCGGCGGGGCGCCGACCTCCGCCTGCCCGTAGACCTTGGCGGCGTGGCGCTCGACGACCTCCGGGCGGGTGCAGCGCAGCCACTGCCCGCTGACGGGGAACCCGCCGAAGCCGCGCCCCTCGGGCACGCCGCTGCGCTGCAGCAGGTGCAGCGCCCCGCCGCCGGCGCCGACGAAGACGAAGGGGGTGGAGACCTCGAAGGTGCCGCCGCCGGAGGCGGTGCCCCTGACCGTCCAGCCCGAGCCGCGCCGGGTCAGGTCGGTGACCGCGTGCCCGGTCAGCAGCTCGACCCCGCGGGCGGCGGCCCCGGTCAGCAGCGCGCGCGTGAGGGCGCCGAAGTCGACGTCGGTGCCGGCGGCGGAGCGGGTGGCGGCGATGCGCTCGCCCGGGTCGCGCCCGGCGGTCAGCAGCGGCGCCCACCGCCCGATCTCGGCGTGGTCGGTGGACCACTGCATGCCCGCGAACAGCGGGTGGCGCGAGAGGGCCTCGTAACGCGCGCGCAGGAACTCCACGTCGCGCGAGCGCACGAAGCTCATGTGCGCCACGGGGTTGATGAACGTCGACGGGTCGCCGAGCACGCCGGTGCGCACCAGGTGCGACCACAGCTGGCGGCTGACCTGGAACTGCTCGTTGATCGCGACGGCCTTGGTGATGTCGACGGTGCCGTCGGCGCGCGCCGGGGTGTAGTTCAGCTCGCACAGGGCCGAGTGGCCGGTGCCGGCGTTGTTCCAGGCGTCGGAGCTCTCGGCGCCGGGGGTGTCCAGCTTCTCCAGGACGAGCACCGACCAGTCCGGCTGCACCTCGGTGAGGACCGTGGCGAGGGTGGCGCTCATGACGCCGCCGCCGACGAGGACGGCGTCGTAGCGGTTCGCAGCGGGCAACGGGCTCACCCTCAGTCTCTCGTGCGGCTCCATCGACCCCGCAAGGCTACGTCCTGGCGCGTGCGGGGCGGCCCCCGGGACGGCGCCGGGTGCCGCACGTCACACGCTCAGCGCTCGCGGGCCCACGGCTCCGGCTCGCGCGGGCCCGCGGGCCCGGCCACCGCCCGCGGCGGCGGCAGCAGCGCCAGCAGCCGGGCGCGCTCGGCGGCCAGGCGCTGCAGCAGCGCCAGCTCCTCCTCCGGCGAGCCGGGGTCGGTGCCGCGGCGCATGCGGTCGCGCCGGAAGGCCAGCTCGGTGGCCGTCTCCTGGAAGTCGCGCAGCGCGCGCACCCCGGCGCGCCCGCCGGCCGCGTGCACGGCCGCGCGCGCCGCGCGCCGCCCGGAGCCGGTGCTCAGCACCCGCACCTCCTCCGGGCGCAGCCAGCCGGTGCGCACGTACACCTGCAGGCAGCGGTCCACCAGGCGCGCCTCGCGGGCGCGGGCGGCGGCGGCCACGCCCAGGGCGGCGACGAAGACGGGCACCTGCAGCAGCAGGTACAGCTCCACGAAGGCCGTCACGCCGCTGCTCGCGCTGGCGTTCCACAGCGAGTGCAGCCCCACGGCCAGCACGAGCCCGGCCAGCGGGGCCAGCGCGCGCACCGCGGCCGGCCCGCGCCCGGCCGCCAGCCCCAGGCCCACCCCCACGGCCATGGTGAACAGCGGGTGGGCGAACGGGGAGACCACGCAGCGCAGCACGAAGACCACCACCAGCGCGGCCGGCTCGTCGTCGCCCAGGGCCCGCCCGAGGTAGAGCACGTTCTCCAGGTAGGCGAAGCCGACGCCGACGAAGGCGGCGTAGACGATGCCGTCGACGACGCCGTCGAACTCGCGGCGCTGCTTGAGCAGCAGCAGCAGCACGCCCAGGCCCTTGAGGACCTCCTCCACCACGGGCGCGACGAGCACGGAGGTGTTCGTCACGTCGCCCACGGCGCGGTCCAGCAGCTTCGAGGACAGCGAGTTGAGCACCAGCGCGCCCAGGCTGGCCACGCACGCGCCCCAGCCGAACGCGAACGCCAGCAGGTGCGGTGGCTCGGCCTCGTGGCGGTCCAGCCACAGCACCGCCGCCAGCACCGGGCCCACCGGCACCGCGGCCAGCGCCAGCGCCGGCAGCGCACCGGACAAGCCGACCTCCATCGTCACCGCCGAGAAGCTCAGCGCGCCGCACACCAGGAGCACGGCGACGGTGAGCACCAGCAGGGACCGCCGGGGCGCGGGGGCCGCGACGGCGGCGCGCTCGCTCTCCACCGGCACCCCGCGAGCGTAGCCGCGGCGGCGCCCGCGGCCACCGGGACGCCCGGAGGGACCCGGTGCGGGGCGCGGCGCTGGCTAGGGTGGCCCGGTGAGCAGCTCAGCGCCGGGCAGGGCCGGCGACCGCGTGCAGGACCGCATCGTCTGGGTCGACTGCGAGATGACCGGGCTGGACCTGGAGCGCGACGCGCTGGTGGAGGTGGCCGTGCTGGTCACCGACGCCGACCTCAACGTGCTCGGCGACGGGGTGGACGTCGTGGTCAAGCCGCCGCAGGGGGCGGTGGAGGGCATGGAGCGCGTCGTGGTCGACATGCACACCTCCTCCGGGCTGCTGGCCGAGCTGCCGGCCGGGCGCACGCTGGCCGAGGCCGAGGAGATCGTGCTGGAGTACGTGCGGCGGTGGGTGCCCGAGCCGCGCCGCGCGCCGCTGGCGGGCAGCTCGGTGCACACCGACCGCGCCTTCCTGGCGCGCGACATGCCGGAGCTGACCGCGCACCTGCACTACCGCCTCATCGACGTCTCCTCCGTCAAGGAGCTGGCGCGGCGCTGGTTCCCGCGCGTGTACTTCCACACCCCCCGCAAGCACGGCGGGCACCGCGCGCTGGCGGACATCCGCGAGAGCATCCAGGAGCTGAAGTACTACCGCGAGGTGCTCTTCGTGCCGCAGCCCGGCCCGGACTCCGAGACGGCCAAGGCCGCCGGCGAGCGCCTGGAGCTGCGGCCCGAGCCCGCCCCCGAGCCCGGCGCCTGAGCGCCGGGACCCGTCCGGGCGAGCGGGCCGGGGTGCGCGGGCGGGCCCGGCGGCGCTCGGCGTGTATGCTCCCGTCGTCACGGCGTGCCCGGCACGACGTCACGTGGTGGGTGTAGCTCAGCTGGTAGAGCACCTGGTTGTGGTCCAGGAAGTCGCGGGTTCAAGTCCCGTCACTCACCCCACCGGAGAGGCCCCGTCCCGCACACGCGGGGCGGGGCCTCTCAGCGCTCCCGGCGCTCCCGGCGCTCAGGTCCCGTTCGAGGTGCGCACCGGCTTGCCCTCCGGCGTCGGGCGCGGCACGAGCCGCTCGGCCTCCTCGCGCACCTGGGCCTCCTGCACCTCGTCCAGCCCCAGCTCGCGCACCAGCCGCCCCACGGCGGCCTCGTACTCGGCCCAGGCGCCCACCCGCCCGTCGTTGTACTCCTCCACGGACGCGGCGCGCGTGGAGAACCGCGTGTGCAGCTCCTGCACGTGCTCCTCGTGCCGGCGCACCAGCCCCTCCAGCTGCGTGGTCGCCCACTGCAGCCGGTCGCCGGTGCCGCTCTCGCTCTCCGTCTCGCTCATGGCGTCCACCCTGACCGCCGCGGCCGGGGGCCGCACCCCGTGACCGGCGCACCGCTCCCCCGCGGCCGTCGCGGCGTGCCGCCCCGCCGCGCCGCGTCCTAGGGTGAGCCCGTGCCCGATCACGACGTGCAACCGATCCTCGACGCCGGTGGAGACGCGGTCCTCGAACTGCTCGCGGCGATGGCGGACCGCGGCATGGTCCTCGACATCACCCTCTTCGCCGGCGGCCAGGTCGTCTCCGGCACCCTCGTGGGCCGCGACCGCTGGCTGGAGCACTTCCAGCAGCGCGCCGCGCGCGGCGGGGCCGGGGGCACCCGGATCGCCGAGCAGGTGCAGGCCCTGCTGCGGGCGGCCGACCAGCGCCGCGGCGGGGACGAGGGCTCGCGCGACTACCTGCACATCCTCAACGCCCAGGTCGACGGCACCCAGCGCATCGCCGAGGGCCTGCTGTGGCGCGGGCGCATCAGCGAGGTGGCGGGCTGGTCGCTGGGCTCGCTGTGACGGCGCGCCCGCGGTGACGGCGCGCCCGCGGGGTGCAGCGGGGGCGGCTCAGCCGCCGGCGCCCGGTTCCGGCGGGGCCGGCGCGGACGGCGGGGCGGGCGGCGCCGACGGGGACGCCTCGCGCTCGCGGGCGGGCGCACCGCCCGCCCCGCCGGCCCCGCCCAGGCGCAGCAGCTGCTCGCGCAGCCACGCCAGGTAGGCGTCGCGGTCCGCGCGCAGGCCCAGCGAGACCACCGGGCCGGCCGGGGTCTCCCAGGCGCCCGCGCCGGCGACCGGCAGCACGACGACGTCGAGGCGGAAGGGCCTCAGGTGCCCGCCCAGCTCGCGCTCCACGCGCGCCAGCAGCGTCGTCTCGAACAGCGCCGTCGGCGTGCGGGTGAGCACCCGCTCCTCCAGGCGGCGCACCCGCCCGGCCCAGGCGACCGCCTCGTCGATGCCCAGCTCGGCCACCCCGCGCAGCTCGGGCATGCCGCGCAACCCCGGGAAGGACGGCGGCAGCAGCGAGGTCAGCGCGTCCGGGCCGCCGGGGAAGGCGCCGGCCCACCAGCGGGCCCACTGCTGCGCGGCGGCCTCGGCGCCGGCGGGCGGGGTGCCGCCGGCGCCCAGCGGGCGGGCCGGCGGGTCCAGGGGCGGCAGGTCCGGCACGTCGGCGGAGACCGGCGGGCGCAGCCCGGCCGCGTCGCGCAGGTGCAGCGCGAGCAGCAGGGCCTGGGGCATGGACAGGTGGATCCCCCACCGCCCGGCGCTGCGCACCGACCCACTGTGCCGCGCCCCGGCCGGAGCCGTCCACACGGCGGCACCCGGGGCGGCGGCCGGTGACGCGCGGCGACGGGGCTGCTCCGGACGTGTCCTCGTGCCCCGGCACGCCTCAAGGGGGTGCGCGGGCCCGACGACGACGTAGGGGTCACACCCACCCCGGGCACGTCGGCCCGGGCACGTCACCACTGGAGGACGCCATGTCGCACGACGACGCGACGAGGGAGGCCGCGGCCCCGCACGGCGCCGAGCCCGTCATGGAGCTGCTCTCCGAGCACGTCCCGCTCTCGCTCATCCTAGACATCGCCTCGCCCGGGGGACCGCGCTCGGCGGAGCTGCTCGCCAGCGAGGGGCTGCCCGAGGACGAGTGGTGGGCCCGGTCCTGACGCACCGCCGGGGCGGGGCCCGAGCGGCCAGCGCGCCGGCCCCCGGCCCGGCCCCCGGCTCCGCCCTCGGCCCGGCCCCCGCGGATTTCGCGGGGGCCGGGCTGGACTGCTAGAGTCCTCTCTCGTTGCGCCGTTAGCTCAATTGGCAGAGCAGCTGACTCTTAATCAGCGGGTTCGGGGTTCGAGTCCCTGACGGCGCACCACCCCCGGAGGGCCGTGGCAGCAGTGCTGCCACGGCCCTCCGTCGTCCCCGCCCCGCTCGAGCCCTCAGGAGGCGGCCGACTGCGCCGGGCGCCGGTCGGCCTCGAGGATGCTGCGCGCACCGACCACGAGCAGCGGGTCGGGCGAGCCCACGACGGCCGCGTCCTTGCCCGCGTAGTCGAAGCGGCTGAGCACCACCCGCATCGCCTCCAGGCGGGCGCGCTTCTTGTCGTTGGTCTTCACGACCGTCCACGGCGCGAAGGAGGTGTCGGTGCGGGCGAACATCGCCTCCTTGGCGGCGGTGTACTCGTCCCAGCGGTCCAGGCTCTCCAGGTCCATGGGGCTGAGCTTCCACTGCCGCACCGGGTCGACCTGGCGGATCGCGAAGCGGGTGCGCTGCTCGGCGCGGGTGACGGAGAACCAGAACTTCACCAGGTGGATGCCGTCGTCGACGAGCATCTGCTCGAACAGCGGCGCCTGCCGCATGAACCGCTCGTACTCCTCCTCGGTGGCGAAACCCATGACCCGCTCGACGCCGGCGCGGTTGTACCAGGAGCGGTCGAACAGGACGATCTCCCCGCCCGCGGGCAGGTGCGCGACGTAGCGCTGGAAGTACCACTGGGTGGACTCGCGCTCGCTGGGCTTCTCCAGCGCCACCACGCGCGCCCCGCGCGGGTTCAGGTGCTCGGTGAACCGCTTGATCGTGCCGCCCTTGCCGGCCGCGTCGCGCCCCTCGCACAGGACCACGAGGCGCTCGCCGGTGTCCTTGACCCACTTCTGCAGCTTCAGCAGCTCGATCTGCAGCAGGCGCTTGACCGGGTCGTACTCCGAGCGCGGCAACCGCTCGTCGTAGGGGTAGTCCTCGCGCCAGGTGTCCACGGGGGTGCCGTCCGCGCGCACGAGGACGGGGTCGTCCTCGTCGTCGAGCACCCTCATGCCGCTCTCGGAGAGCAGGTCCACGATCGTCTCCCGTCACCGCCGTGCGTCCTCGCCCCGACGAGGCTAGTGCGGCCGCCGGGCCCGCGCCCGGCGTGACGGGCCGGTCGGGCGCGGCCCGCTCCGGCGCGGCCCGCCCGGCCGCGGGCCCGGCGGGTTCAGCGGCGGTCCTGCGGCTGCAGGGCCACCGACCACAGCGCCGCGCCGTCGATGCCGCGCAGCGTCACGGTCATCTCCTCGGAGGCGGGGTCGACCTCGACCTCGCCGAAGTGCTGCCAGCCCTCGGCCGGCGAGGTGTTCGGGTGCGGGGGCGCGGCCTGGAAGACCACCTGCGGGCCGAAGGTCGCGTCGAGCGCGCTGGGCCCGAACGCACCGGCGTGCAGCGGGCCGGAGACGAACTCCCAGAACGGGTCGAACTCGGTGAACGTCGCGCGCGCGGGGTCGTAGCGGTGCGCGGCGGTGTAGTGCACGTCGGCGGTCAGCCACACGTGGTCGCGCACCCCGCGCCGCTGCAGCTCGCGCAGGATCCAGGCGATCTGCCGCTCGCGGCCCAGCGGGACGCCCGCGTCGCCCTGGGCGATCGCCTCCACGCCCGCGGGCGGGGTCGCGCTGTCCGGCACGACCAGGCCGATCGGCATGTCGGCCTGGACCACCTTCCAGGTGGCGCGGGAGGCGGAGACCGCCTCCACGAGCCAGCGGGCCTGCTCGGCGCCGAGGATCCCGCCCTCGGGACCCACGCCACCGGCGGCGGCGCCGTTCGCGTTGGAGTCGCGGTACGAGCGCATGTCGAGGACGAAGACGTCCACCAGCGGGCCGTGGGAGAACGAGCGGTACACGCGCCCGCCGCGGCGCTCGGAGATCGGCACGTACTCGCGCCAGGCGCGCTCGCCGCGCGCGCGCAGCACGTCGACGTCCTGCACGGTGTAGCGGTCGTCGGCGATCACCTGGCCGGGGTACCAGTTGTTGTGCACCTCGTGGTCGTCCCACTGGTTCACCTGCGCGACGCCGCCGACGAAGGCGCGCAGCGCGTCGTCGTCGAGGTTGTAGCGGAACGCGCCGCGGAAGTCGTCGAGGGTCTCGGCGACGTGCGACTTCTCCTCGGTGACGACGTTGCGGTACACGGTCCCGTCGGGCAGCTCGACGTCCCCGGTGATCGGGCCGTCGGCGTAGACGGTGTCGCCGGAGTGCAGGAAGAAGTCCGGGTCGCGCTCGGCCATGGCCCGGTAGATCGGGAACCCGCCGATGTCGGGGTTGCGCCCCCAGCCCTGCCCGGCCTGGTCACCGCTCCACAGGAACCGGACCCGCCGGCGGTCGCGCCAGGACGGCGCGGTGCGCAGGAACCCCTCGACCGCGTCGCCGTCGGGGCGGTGCGCGTCCGGGTCGGCGACGACGACCCGGTAGTGCACGTCGGCGCCCGAGGGCAGCCCGCGCAGCTCGACGCGGCCGGTGAAGTCGCTCTCGGGGGTCAGCAGCGGACCGGGCACCCAGCGCGTGCGGCGCCGGAAGCGCCCGGTGGAGGAGACCTGGACGAACATCCGCGCCGGGCGGTCCGAGCGCGTCCAGACCACCGCCCCGTTCGCGGTGACGTCCCCGGACTGCACGCCGTGCGTGACCACCGGCGCTGCGCGGCGCACCAGCGGCACGGCCACCACCGCCCCGCCCGGCACGAGCAGGCCGGCTCCCCCGGCCACGGCCAGCGCCCCGCCCGCGCGCAGCAGACCGCGGCGCGGCAGGGTGCCCGCAGCCGGTGCCGGCTCGGCAGCGGCGGTGGGGAGGGCGTCGGGAGCGGGTCCGGAGCGGGGAGCGGGCACGGGGACCTCCGTCGTCGGGTGCGCGCGCCCACCCGCGTCGGCGGGCGCCCGGCCGCCCAGCCTGCCCACCGCGGGGGCCCGGGGGGTGACCCGCGGGCGACGCCGTCGTGAACTCGCCCCGACCGCGGGGCGCGGTTGCGGGGTGCGGGGCTCGCACCTAGCGTGCGCCGAGGGTCCAGACCGGTGCCCGTTCGCGGTCCGCACCGCCGACCCGGAGGGACCGATGCCCCGCTCCCCGTGCCCGAGCAGCCCTCCCCCGGAGGCGCTGCGGGAGCGCGCTCAGGAGCCCGTCGACGCGTCGACGGGCGGCCGGCGGGTGCGCCGCTTGTGGGAGCCGTCGCAGAACGGCGGCTCCGCGCTGCGCCCGCAGCGGCACAGCGCCACGGTGCGGCGACCGGGGTCCAGCCGCGCGCCGTCGCCGTCGAGCAGCGTCACCGGCCCGCGCAGCAGGAGCGGCCCGGCGGGGCAGACGGTGACGGTGACCTCGTCGGCCCGGGGGCCGGCGGCCCGCTCGGGCGGGGCGCTGTGCGGTTCCACACCGGTCTTCCTACCCACCGGGGCCGCTGAGCGCACCCGCGGGCCGGCGCCGCCCCCGCCCGGCGCCGCGGCGCGACGATGCACCCGCCCCCACGCAGACCAGACAGGACGAGCACATGACCACGACCGCACCCGGCCGGAACCTCGCCGTGACGACCGCCCCCGACGTCCCCACCACCCCGGGCGCGCCCGTCGCCGCCGACGCCGACGCCGACGCCGACCGCCTGCCGGTGCCGCCGGCGCGCGGCCCGCTGAGCGCGGCGCTGCTGGAGCACCTCCTCGGCCGCGCCGGAGCGCCCACCGCGCAGCGGCTGCGCGAGCTGGCCGCGCGCACGGCGGCCGACTGCGGCGACCCGCTGCGCGACGAGGACGTGCAGCTGTCGCTGTTCCTGCTCTACGAGCTGCACTACCGCGGCGTGCGCGGGGTGGACGACCGCCTGGAGTGGGACCTGGGCCTGCTGGCGGTGCGCCAGGAGCTGGAGGGCCCGTTCGAGGCCGCGGTGCGCGCGCTCGTGCGGGTCCCGGACGTCGCCGTCGAGGACGTCGCCGAGGCGCTGTTCGCGATGGCCGCCGGCGACGACGGCCCGGGCGTGAGCGCGTTCGTGCAGCGGCGCGCCACCCTGGAGCAGGTGCGCGAGTTCCTCGTGCACCGCTCGATCTACCACCTCAAGGAGGCCGACCCGCACACGTGGGCGATCCCGCGCCTGGCCGGCGGGCCGAAGGCGGCGCTGGTGGAGGTGCAGGCCGACGAGTACGGCGGCGGGCGCCCCGAGCGCGTGCACGCGGCGCTGTTCGCGCGCACGATGCGCGCGGCCGGCCTGGATGACTCCTACGGCCGCCACCTGCCCTCCGTGCCGGCGACGACGCTGGTGGGCTCGAACGCCATGTCGCTCTTCGGGCTGCACCGGCGCCTGCGCGGAGCGGTCGTCGGGCACCTCGCGGTGTTCGAGATGACCTCCTCGCTGCCGAACAAGGCCTACGGCAACGGGTTCCGCCGGCTGGGTTTCGACGCCGACGCCACCTGGTTCTTCGACGAGCACGTGCAGGCGGACGCCGTGCACGAGCAGATCGCCGGCCGGGACCTGGCCGGTGCGCTGGCCCGGCGCGAGCCGGGGCTGGTCGGCGACGTCCTGTTCGGCGCGGCGGCGGCCCTGGCGCTGGACGCGATCGCCGGCGAGCACCAGCTCTCCCGCTGGGAGCAGGGGCGCAGCTCGCTGCTCGACGCGCGGCCGTGACCTCGCTCGAGGCGCCGCCCGCCCCCGCGCGCGGGCGCGCGGGCGGCCCGGCGGCCGAGTACGTGGTGCCGCTGCGGTGGCTGGAGCCCGCGGACGCGCAGGTCGAGGAGATGGGTTCCTACCTGTCCTCGCTGCGCGGCCTGGTGGACGTCACCGTCGTCGACGGCTCGGCGCCGGAGCAGTTCGAGCGGCACGCGGCCGCCTGGCGCGGCAGCGGGGCGCGGCACGTGCGCCCGCGGCCGTGGCCGGGGCGCAACGGCAAGGTGGCCGGGGTCGTCACCGGCGTCCTCGCGGCCCGCCACGAGCTCGTCGTCGTCGCCGACGACGACGTGCGCTACGGGCCGGCGCAGCTGCGCGCCGTGCTGGACCTGCTCGCCGGCGCGGACGCCGTGCGCCCGCAGAACGTGTTCTCCCCCGCGCCCTGGCACGCGCGCTGGGACACCGCCCGCTCGCTGGTCAACCGGGCGTTCGGGGCGGACTACCCCGGCACGATCGCGGTGCGCCGCAGCACCTTCGAGGCGATGGGCGGCTACGACGGCGACGTGCTGTTCGAGAACCTGCAGATGCTGCGCACGGTCCGCTCGGTGGGGGGCCGCGTCGTGGCGGCCTCGGGGGTCTACGTGCGGCGCCTGCCGCCGACGGCGCGCCACTTCCTGGGCCAGCGCACCCGGCAGGCGTACGACGACTTCGCCCAGCCGTGGCGCCTGGTGGTCGAGGCCTCCTGGCTGCCGCTGCTGGGCCTGGCCGCGCTGCGCGAGCGGGGCGCGCGGGCCGCGGGGCTGGGGGCACTGGCGGCGGTGGCCGTGGCGGAGGTGGGCCGGCGGCGCCACGGGGGCCGGGCGCACTACCCGGCCACGGCCGCGCTGTGGGCGCCGCTGTGGGCGGCGGAGCGGGCGGTGTGCGTGTGGCTGGCCGTCGGCTCGCGGGCGCGCGGGGGGGGGGGGGGGGGGGGGGGGGGGGGGGGGGGGGGGGGGGGGGGGGGGGGGGGGGGGGGGGGGGGGGGGGGGGGGGGGGGGGGGGGGGGGGGGGGGGGGGGG
>NZ_JBJLRD010000038.1:0-42582 GCF_050871305.1 Kineococcus gypseus
TACGCCCGCCCCCGCCCGGGGGGCGGGGGGGGGGGGGGGGGGGTGGGGGGGGCGGCCCCGGGCCCCCCCGCCGGGGCCCCCCCCCCCCCCCCCGGTTCTGCGGGAACCCCAGGTTCAGCCCGCCGTGGGAGGGGTCCGGCCAGCGCTCGGTGACGACCTTGCCGCGGGTGAAGAAGTGCACGCCCT
Source organism: Kineococcus gypseus (assembly GCF_050871305.1). Taxonomy (NCBI): domain Bacteria; kingdom Bacillati; phylum Actinomycetota; class Actinomycetes; order Kineosporiales; family Kineosporiaceae; genus Kineococcus; species Kineococcus gypseus. The sequence goes on from NZ_JBJLRD010000038.1 coordinate 187, forward strand.
CGGTGCCGTGGGCGTGGGTGTCGCCGAACAGGGAGTTCTTCCAGCCGCCGAAGGAGTAGTACGCCACCGGCACCGGGACCGGCACGTTGATGCCCACCATGCCGACCTGCACCTCGTTGCGGAAGCGGCGCGCCGCTCCCCCGTCGTTCGTGAACAGCGCGACGCCGTTGCCGTACGGGTTGGCGTTGATCAGCTCCAGACCCTCCTCGTACCCGCCCACGCGCAGCACCGAGAGCACGGGGCCGAAGATCTCGTCGGTGTAGATCGACATGCCGGGGCACACGTGGTCGAAGAGGGTCGGGCCCAGCCAGAACCCGTCGGCGGCCTCGACGCCCTCGGCGACGTCGGGGACGACCTCGCGCCCGTCGACGACGAGCGCGGCGCCCTCGGCCACGCCCGCGGCGACGTAGCCGGCCACCCGGTCGCGGTGCTCACCGGTGACCAGCGGGCCCATGTCGCAGCCGCGGCGGCCGTCGCCGGTGCGCAGCGTCGCCACGCGCTTCGCGATGCCGGCGACGAGGTCGTCGGCGACGGCGTCGACCACCACCAGCGCCGAGACGGCCATGCACCGCTCACCGGCGGAACCGAAACCGGCGTTGACGGCCGCGTCGGCGGCCAGGTCCAGGTCGGCGTCGGGCAGGACCAGCATGTGGTTCTTCGCGCCGCCCAGCGCCTGCACGCGCTTGCCGCGCGCGGTGGCGCTCTCGTACACGCGGCGGGCGACGGGGGTCGAACCCACGAAGGAGACCGCGGCGACGTCCGGGTGGGCCAGCAGCCCGTCCACGGCGACGCGGTCGCCGTGCAGGACGTTGAACACCCCGTCGGGCAGGCCGGCCTCCCCCCACAGCCGCGCCAGCAGGTTCGCCGCGGAGGGGTCCTTCTCGCTGGGTTTGAGCACCACCGCGTTGCCCGCGGCGATCGCCAGGGGGAAGAACCACATCGGGACCATCGCGGGGAAGTTGAACGGGGAGACGATCGCGACCACACCCAGCGGCTGGCGCAGGGAGTACACGTCCACCCCGGTGGAGGCGTTCTCGCTGAAACCGCCCTTGAGCAGGTGGCTGATCCCGCACGCCAGCTCCACCACCTCCTGCCCGCGGGCGACCTCGCCGGCGGCGTCGGCCAGCACCTTGCCGTGCTCGGCGGTGATGAGCGCCGCCAGCTCGTCGCGGTGGGCGTCGAGCAGCTGGCGGAAGCGGAAGAGCACCGCGGTGCGCCGGGCCAGGGAGGTGTCGCGCCAGGCGGGGAAGGCCGTGCGCGCCGCGGCCACGGCGGCCTCGACGTCCTCGGGCTCGGCGAGCACCACGTGGCGGCTCAGGCGCCCGGTGGCCGGGTCGTGCACCTCGCCGCGGCGCGCGCCCCGGCCGGCGGTGGGACGGCCGGCGATCCAGTGCTCGACCAGCTCGGGCGCACCGGGGGACGGGGTGCTGCGCTCGCTCATCGGGGTCTCCTCCTCGCCGGTCGCGGCCGGCGGGCCGTGGTGGACGGGCGTGCGCACGTGCCGGCTCCTCCGGAGGCGGCCCCGCCGGGGCCCTCCCGCGCCCCACCCTGCTGGCCGGGGGTGCGCGCGTCAACGCCCACGGGCGCCGGCCCGGCTGCGCGGGCGCCGTGCGCTCACCCGGAGCGACGTCTTGACAACCAGGAGCGCGCACATAGCCTGTGTCGACAGTGACACGAGTCACCTGGTTGGTGTCGGACTCGATGACGAGGACTCAGATGAACTCCCCAGGTACCCCGGCGCGCGCTGCGTCGCCAGCCCGCCACGGCCGCCGGCGCCTCGCCGGCCTGCTCACCCTGACGGTCGCGCTGTCGATCGTCCCCGCCGCGGCCGGCGCCGTCGCAGCGGCGCCCGCGGCCGGCGCCGCACGGCCCGACCTCGGCGTCAACGTCACCGTCTTCGACCCCAGCATGCCGGTCGAGGTCATCCAGGCGAAGGCCGACGCGATCCACGCCCAGCAGGTCGACGACGAGATGGGCACCCAGAGGTACGCGCTGCTGTTCGAGCCGGGGACGTACGGCACGGACGAGGACCCGCTGCAGATCAAGGTGGGGTACTACACCGAGGTCGCCGGCTTGGGCGCCTCGCCCGAGGACGTCGTCATCAACGGCAAGGTGGAGACCTACAACCGCTGCACGTCCACCGACCCCGACGGTCAGCCCGGCAACTGCATCGCCCTGGTGAACTTCTGGCGCACGCTGTCGAACCTCACCATCGACGTCAACGCCACCGGCCAGGACGGCTGCCGCGGCACCGCGAACTTCTGGGCCGTCTCGCAGGCGGCGTCGATGCGCCGGGTCAACGTCGTCGGCGGCACCCTCTCGCTCATGGACTACTGCACGCGCGGGCCGCAGTACGCCAGCGGCGGCTTCCTCGCCGACTCCAGGGCCGGCACGGTCGTCAACGGCTCGCAGCAGCAGTGGCTGACCCGCAACAGCACGATCGGCAGCTGGTCGAACGCCGTCTGGAACCAGATCTTCTCCGGCACCGAGGGCGCCCCCAGCGACGCGACCTACCCGACCCCCCCGTACACGACGGTCGAGCGCACCCCGCTCAGCCGGGAGAAGCCGTTCCTGTTCGTGGACGAGCAGGGCACCTACCAGGTGCGCGTCCCGCGGGCCCAGACCGACAGCCGCGGGGTCTCCTGGGAGGACGGGCCGACCGCCGGGCGCACGGTGCCGCTGCACGAGTTCTTCGTCGCCGGCCCCACGACCCCCGTCAAGGAGATCAACAACCAGCTGGCCCGCGGCAGGAACCTGCTGCTCACCCCCGGCGTGTACGACGTCGCGCAGAGCATCGCCGTCAAGCGTGCGGGCACGGTCGTCCTCGGCCTGGGCCACGCGACGCTCACGGCCGTCGGCGGCTCGATCCCGCTGACCGTCGCCGACGTCCCCGGCGTCGTCGTGGCCGGCGTCACGATCGACGCGGGCACGGTGGAATCGCCCGTCCTGCTGCGGGTGGGGACGAAGAACGGCAACAACGGATCGAAGAAGAGCGACCCCGCGAACCCGACCACGCTGTCCGACGTGTACTTCCGCGTCGGCGGACCCCACGTCGGCAAGGCCGACACCAGCCTGGAGGTGAACAGCGACCACGTCCTCATCGACCACACCTGGGTGTGGCGCGCCGACCACGGCGTCGAGGGTTTCACCGCCGGCGTCAACGGCGACACGGACCGCTGGAACACCAACACCGGACGCACCGGCGTCGTGGTCAACGGGGACGACGTCACCGCGACGGGGCTGTTCGTCGAGCACTTCCAGCAGTTCAACACGGTGTGGAACGGCGAGAACGGCCGCACGATCCTCTACCAGAACGAGCTGCCGTACGACCCGCCGACCCAGGCGGACTGGAACCGCCCGGACGGCACCCTCGGGTGGGCGGCGTACAAGGTGGCGGACGACGTGAAGACCCACAGCCTCACCGGCGGCGGCGTCTACGTCTTCAACCAGAACGACCCCTCCATCGTCACCGCCAACGGCTACGAGGTGCCGCAGACGCCGGGCGTGAGGTTGCACCACGTCATGACGGTGAACCTGACCGCCGGGACCATCCAGCACGTGGTCAACGGCATCGGCGGGCAGGCGGACGACAGCAACACCGGCTCGCCGCAGTTCGTCGTCGACTACCCGGCGCCGTGATCGACGCCTAGCACCAGCGCCACCACGCGCGCCGGTGGGCCGGAGCGGTCCTCGCTCCGGCCCACCGGCGCGTCCGCCGGGGCACCGCTCAGGCCGACTCGCGCACCACCAGGCGCAGCACGTCGGCGGGACGCGCTGGTTCGGAGCCCCCGTCCAGCGCCGCGACGACCGCGTCGCACAGGTAGCGGGCCTGCAGGTGCACCGACTGCGACACGGTGGTCAGCGCCGGCGCCGAGAGCCGAGCGGCGGGCACGTCGTCCACGCCGATGACGGCGACGTCCTGCGGCACGCGCAGGCGCAGGGCGCGCAGGCCCGCGAGGACCGCCAGCGCCACCTCGTCGTTGTACGCGGCCACGGCCGTCACCGGGTGGGGCGAGGCCCGCCAGGCGGGTGCGGCAGCCGCACCGGACTCGACGGAGACCTCCACCGCCCGCACGCGCGGGGCCGGCAGTCCCAGGCGCCGGCACTCCTCGCGCACGCCGGCCAGGCGCGGGACGGCGAAGTCGACCACGCGGGGGTCGGTGGTCTGCGCGTAGCCGAGGGAGCGGTGACCGGCGGCGGCCAGGTGCCGCACCTGCATCCGCCCGACCTCGGTCTGCGAGACGGCGAACGCACCCGGGTGGCGCGGGTCGTCGTCGAGCACGGTGCCGATGGCCTGGATGCCGGCCCGCTGCATGGCGCGCTCGTCCTCGGCGGAGAACGCGGTGAAGCCGACGACGGCCCGCGGGGTCACCGCGCGCCACAGGTCCGACAGCGGTCGCTGCTCGCGGCGGTGGTGCACGAGCACGGACAGGCCGCGGGTGGCCAGCTCCCCGGTCAGGTGGTCCAGCAGGGAGTCGATGACCGGGCCCACCGGCCAGTCCGGCAGCGCGCACAGCACCAGGTCGCTGCGTCCACGGCGCAGCGCCCGCGCCGCCGCCGACGGCACGTACCCGAGCCGCTCCGCCGCGGCACGCACCCGCTGCCTCGTCGCCGCGGAGATCGCGGCGCCCGCCGTGTCGTTGAGGACGTAGCTCACCGTGGTCCGGGACACACCGCTCTCGCGCGCGACGTCCGCGGTGGTGACCCGTGACACGCCTGTGCCTCCACTCCTCCCGACCCGCGGGCGCGGCCGCCCCGGCAACATCATGCCGGACGGGTCACCGCGACCCCCCGGAGCGGCTCGGGCCGCCCGGGAGGGACCCGGGCGCTCGGGGCGCCGCCCACCGGACCGGCCCCTAGGCTCGCGCCATGGCCCTGGACCGCAAGGCGCTCGACGAGCTGCGCGAGCGGGTCGCCCGCATCGGCGACCGGCTCGGGCGCTCCGGTCTGCGGGGGGTGGACGAGCTGGTGGGCGAGCGCCTCGCGGGCCGTGCCGGACCGGCCCGTCCGCTGCCGGTGCTGCAGGCCGAGCTCGACGGGCTCGTCGGGCTGGACACGGTCAAGGAGCAGGTGCGCGCGCTCGTGGCCTTCCTGCAGGTGCAGGCGCGCCGCAAGGCCCACGGGCTGCCCGAGGCGGCCACGTCCCAGCACCTCGTGTTCCTCGGCAACCCCGGCACCGGCAAGACCACCGTGGCGCGGCTGCTGGCGGAGATGTACAGGGCGGTCGGCCTGCTGCAGCGGGGCCACCTGGTGGAGGTGGACCGGGCCGCCCTGGTCGGGCAGTACGTCGGCGAGACGGCGGTCAAGACCGACCGGGTGATCCGCCGGGCCCTCGACGGCGTGCTGTTCATCGACGAGGCCTACTCGCTGGCGCCGGAGGGCGACGGCCGGCTCGACTTCGGCCCGGAGGCCATCGAGGTCCTGCTCAAGCGCATGGAGGACCACCGGCACCGCCTGGTGGTGATCGTGGCCGGGTACCCGCAGCTGATGGAGTCCTTCCTGCTCTCCAACCCCGGTCTGCGCTCGCGGTTCGCCCGCGAGGTCGACTTCCCCGACTACTCCACGGACGAGCTGCAGGAGATCTTCAGGATCATCGCGGACCAGCACGAGTACGAGCTCGCGCCCGGCGCGGAGGAGGCGCTGCGGCGCATCCTGGCCGGCCTGCGCCCGGGTGAGGACTCCGGCAACGCCCGCTTCGCCCGCACCCTGTTCGAGCAGGCGCTCAACCGCCAGGCGCTGCGGCTGACGCGCGACGGCGGCCGCAGCGCCGAGGAGCTGGACCGCGCCGACGTCGTGACGCTCACCGCCGACGACGTCACCGAAGCCGCCCGCGCGCTGGGCGAGGAGCCGGCCCCGGAACCCGACCCGTCCGGTTGGCGGCGCTGGCTGGGGTGACGAGCGGGCCGGCGCACCCGCCGATCCGCCCCCGGTCTCAGCGGGCGGCCAGGTACCGCTCGCGCACGGCGGCGCTCAGCGGTCCCCGCGGTGGGACGTCGATGCCGTTGGCCGCCGCCCACCGGCGCACCGCCCGGGCGTCCAGGCGGGCGGTATCGGCACCCGCGGCGGGGACGGTGGAACTCGCCGCCCTCGCCGGCGCGGACGTCACCTCCCGCGCAGCCGGCTCCCCCGCCCGGCGCGGCGGGGCCTTCTTCGCGCTCCGGCGCGTGGTGCCGGCGCGAACCGCGCCCCGGGCCGCCGGGACGGGTTCGGAGGTGGACGCGGAACCGGCCAGGTCCACCACCGGCGTCCGTCCGGACGCCGCGCCCGCGGCGGCACCCCCGACCAAGGCCGCGGTGCTCGAGCCCGCGCTGGACCCGGTCGAGCCGGAACCGGTCGAGCCGGAACCGTTCGAGCCGGAACCGTTCGAGCCGGAACCGGTCTCGGTACCGGAGCCGTCGGTGGCCGGGGCGGTCAGGCCCTCCAGGGGCAGCGGCTGCTGCCCCGGCACGTGCACGCTCCCGCCGTCGTCCGCACCGGTCCCCGCGCTCGGGTTCGGCACCGCGCCGGGACGTCCGGTGGCCTGGCGGGCCGCGCGGGTCGAACCGCGGCGCGCGCCGCTGCTGTTCGCCGCGCGCGCCTCCCGCGGGGGCGCGACCGAGGCCAGGGCGCTGGGCAGGTCCTCCCAGCTGACGTCGACCGCCGGCCTGGACGTGGCGGGTTCCCAGCGCACGCCCGCGCCGGAGACGGTGAGCACGCCGACGCGGCGGCCGCCTCGCCGGACGGGCAGTTCCACGGCGCGCGAGCCGACGGCTATAGCGGTGGGGGTGCTCAGCGAGACGGCGTGGTCGGCCTGGGCCATGGCGGGGCTCCGGTTCTTCTGCGCGGCGCTGCGGCTGGGGGGTCGCCCCCAGTGAACGCGGGGCGATCACCGACCGCAAGCGGTACCGGCGGCGCGTGCCCGGCGGGTTCCGCGGGCCGGGGCGGGGCGGCGGCACGTCGCGCCGGCGAGGGACCTCGGGGAACCCCGTCCCGCCCGGTGGTCCGGCGCGCCCGGGAACAGGCCCACCAGGCGCCGCGCCCCCCGCACCAGCAGCGCTCCCGACGCGGCCTTGAGCAGGGCGCCGGGAACGAAGGGGAGGAACCCCGCGCGCAGCGCCTCGCGCGCCGTGAGCCCGGCGCTGAGCGCCAGCCACGGCACCCCCACGGCCAGGACGACGCCCTGCCCGGCGGTGAACAGCAGCAGCGCGCTCCCGACACCGCGGTCCGCCCCGCGCCGGGCAGCCAGGCCGACGAGGAGCGCGGCGGGCACGAACCCCACGACGTAGCCGCCGGTGGGGCCGAGCAGCGCCCCGGGCCCACCCTCGCCGTCGGTGTCGAGGGGCAGCCCGGCGAGCGTCCCGAGCAGGTGCGCCACCTGCACGGCCGTGCCGCGAGCCGGTCCCAGGCAGGCGGCGGTCAGCACGACGGCGAGGCTCTGGCCGCTGACGGGCACGGGCGTGCCGGGCAGGGGTACGGACACCCGCGCCAGCGCGGCGGTCAGCGCCACCCCGCCCACCACCAGCAGGACGCTGCGGGTGGGCGAGGTGGCGAGGGGGTCCAGCAGGGCACCCGGGTGCGGCGGGGCGGGCGTGGTGGTGCTCACGGGCGCGGGCTCGCGCGCCTCAGAGGAGCTCGACCCGGCCGGTGTCGAGGTCGTAGCGCGCGGCCTGCACGCGCAGGGCACCGGAGCGCACCGCCCGGCGGATCGTCCGGCTGCGGTGCACCAGCTGCCCGGCGACCATCCGGGTGTTCTCGCGCACGGCGTTCTCCACGAGGTCCCCGGGCTGGTCGCGCACCGCCTCGACCGCCGGGCGGATCGCCTCGACGATGCTCTGCACGTGCTCGGGCGCGCGAGAACCGCTCTCGACGGCGTCGACGGTGGCGCTGACCGCGCCGCAGCGCTCGTGCCCCAGCACCAGCAGCAGCGGCGGGGCGAACTCGCCCACCGCGAACTCGATGCTGCCCAGGATCGCGTCGTCGACGATGCCGCCGGCCACGCGCTGGTCGAAGACGGCGCCGACGCCCTCGTCGAAGACGACCTCCGGGGGCACGCGCGAGTCGGAGCAGCCCAGGGCGATGACGAAGGGGTGCTGGCCCTGCGCGGCGGCGTGCACGGCGTCCACGTCCTGCCCGCGGTGGCGCGCGCGCCCGGCGGCGAAGCGGGCGTTGCCGGCCAGCAGGCGGCGCAGGGCCGCGTCGGCGCTCGCGGGCCACTCCTCGGCGCCGGGCGCGGCGGCGGCGGGGGCGCCGGCCCCCACGGCCGTCGCGGCCCCGGCCAGCGCCAGGGCGCCGATCACACCGCGCCGTCCGAGATCAGGTCGTGCAGGCACCAGAGCCTCCCCGTCGTCCACTCCGCGAGGCCGTTCGATCGAGCAACGGCTTCGGCGATGCTAAGCAGCCGGTCGCGCGGTGTCCACACCCCCGCCGGGACCGCGCACGGCGACGACGCGGTCGGACCAGGCGGTGGCGACGTCGACGTCGTGCACCAGCAGGACCACCGCGCGGCCGAGCTCGTCGGCGCTGCGGCGCAGCAGCCGCACCACCTGCACCGCGTGGCGGACGTCGAGGTCGTTCGACGGCTCGTCCAGCAGCACGCAGCGGGTGCCCCGCGCCAGCACCGTCGCGATGGGGGCGCGCCGGCGCTGCCCGCCGGAGAGCTCGTCGAGGTGGCGGTGCTGCAGGCCGGCGAGCCCCGGGAACCCCAGCTGGCGCAGCACGGAGACCACGTGGGCCACCTCGGCCGAGCCGGTGCGGTGCACGTCCAGGTCGGCGCCGTCGCGCCCGGCGCCGAGGACCGGGGTGGAACCCCACACCTCCCGCTCGGCGACGAACCGCCGCGCCGTGGAGGCGTTCGGGTCGTCGCCGGTGGCCGCGTCGCGGTCCGGCACGACCACCCGGTGCGGGTTCAGCTGGGCGCCGTCGTCGACGTGCCCGCCGGTGGCCACGGCCAGGGACACCGCCTCCCCGTCCACGGCGGCGGTGGCGCGCTCCTGCGCGGCCTCCAGCGCGGTGACGAGCTCGGCGCCCGCCTCTGCTCGCCGAACACCTCGCCGAGCACGGTCCTCCGCGCCGCCAGGCCGGCGACGGAACCGCCCTCGGCCTCGGCGTCCGGCGAGACGTCGATGGTGGGGGCGATCCTGGAGAGTTCCCCGGTGTGCTCGCCGAAGCGGTCGCCGCCGATGAGGAGGTCCGGTTCAGAGGTCCGGTTCAGAGGTCCGGTTCAGAGGTCCGGTTCAGAGGTCCGGTTCAGAGGTCCGGTTCAGAGGTCCGGTTCAGAGGTCCGGTTCGGCGGCGTCGATCTGCTCCACGAGGGCTCCGCGGTGGGCGCCGACGTCGGCGATCGACTCGTCGGCGACCCGGTCCTCGAGCGCGCTACCCGCGCCGCTCCGCGTCCGGGACGACCGCCACGGGCCCGTGCGCGTGGTGCACGACCTCGTGGCTGGTCGAGCCGAGCAGCGCGCGCGCGAACGCGCCGCGCCCGCGCGAGCCGACCACGAGCAGGCGCGCGCCGGCACCGGCGGCCAGCAGCGCCTCGGCCGGGTGGGCGTCCTCGACCAGGCGCCCGTGCACCACCAGCCCCGGGACGGCCGCGCGCACCCGCTCCAGCGCGCCCTCCAGGCCGTGCTCGGCCTCCAGGCGCGCCTGCTCGCGGGCGGCGGCGCTGACGTCGGCGTCCACCCGCGAGCGCGGCACCGGCGAGCGCCACACCCGCACCACGGTCAGCGCCTCGCCGTGGGCGCGCGCGTGGGAGGCGGCGAAGGCCTCCGCGGCGCGCGCGGCGCCGGAGCCGTCCGAGCCGAGCACGACGCCGCTGCGGGAGCGCTCGGCGCCCTCGCCGCCGGCGCCGCTGCGCACCACCACCACCGGGCAGCTCACGTGCGCGACGAGAAAGAGGCTGGTGGAGCCGAGCAGCAGCTCCCCCAGCGCGCCGCGCCGGCGCCCGGGACCGGTGACCACCAGGCGGGCCCCCGCCGAGGCGCGCAGCAGCGCGTGCCGGCGGTTGTCGTGCACCACCTGCACCCGCACGTCCAGCTCGGGGACCTCGTCGTGCACCTTGCCCGCCAGCCGGTGCAGGCGCTCGCGCGCGTCCCGGTCCAGCTGCTCGGCGACCTCCCCCGCCCACACCGCGCCCATGGAGTCCCCGGCGAAGGGGTAGGGCTCGGCGTGCAGCAGCAGCAGCGGCGCCGAGCGCCGCCAGGCCTGCTCCGCCGCCCACAGCACCACCGGCAGGCACTCCTCGCCGGAGTGCACGCCGACCACCACGGCCCCGCGCGCCGCCCCCGCAGGGTCCACGTCCACGCCGAACTCGTCCGCACCGCTCACGTCCACCGCCTCCTCGCGCCGTCGTGCCAGCCGCGCCGCGGGGCCGCACCAGCGCGGGCCGCGTCGTGCCCCCAGGGTGCCGCGCGGGAGGCTCGCACGACAGGGGTTCGGCGCACCCGGTGGGCGCGCCGGCCGGTGCGGCGCTGCCCACCGCCGGAACGCGCAGGAGCCCGGGACCCCTTGGGGGGTCCCGGGCTCCCGGGGTCCCGGCGCTCGGGGGCGCCGGTTCAGCGCGGTGCCCGCAGCGTCAGGACTCCGCGCCCTCCTGCTCCGCGCGGCCGCTGCCGCGGCCCTGGTCCAGCACGTCGGTGACGGGGCCGCCGACGAGGACGTCGTCACCGTTGGCGCCGGCCAGGCGGTCGGCGCCGAACCCGCCGAGGAGGACGTCCTCGCCGTTGCCGCCGTCGAGGCGGTCGTCACCGGCGCCGCCGCACAGCACGTCGTCGCCGTTGCCACCGGTGAGGACGTCGTCCCCGCCCAGACCCACGATGACGTCGCGGCCGTCGGTGCCCTTGAGCACGTCGTTCCCGGCGGTGCCGCGGATCGTGGGCACCAGACCCTGGCAGCGCTCGTCGAGGTCGATGCCGAGCACCAGCGGGTCGTGGTCGCTGGCGCGGTAGGGGTTCGGGGCGTACAGGGCCGGGTCGCCGACGTACTGGTAGGCGAACGACTCGACCGAGTTGATGTTCCAGTGCGCCACGCCCGTCACCTTGCGGGTCAGCTCGGCGGTGCCCAGCGCGTGGTCCAGGGAACCGGACAGCTCGTCGAAGACGTAGCTGTAGCGGCCCGGGTCGAACTCGCTGCCCAGGTCGGTCAGCCCCGCCCGGCGCAGCGCCTCGATCGGGTCCTCCTGCGTGTACGCGTTGAAGTCGCCGAGGGCGACGACGTCCGCGTCACCGCTGCGCTGGCGCAGCGTCGCGATGAACGCGGCGAGGGACTGCGCCTGGCGGACGCGGTCGCCGTTCCACTGCCCCTGCCCGTCACCGCTGTCGAGGTTGTCGCCCGTGGCGGCACCGGTGCTCTTGGACTTGAAGTGGTTGGCCACGACGGTGAACGCGTCACCGTCCTTGACGAACGTCTGCGCGATCGGCTCGCGGGCGTTCTTCCACACCGCCTCGTCGACCAGGCCGGCGGGGGCGCCGACGGGCTGCACGACGCCCCGCTTGTAGATGATGGCGCTGCGGATGACGTCGCGGTCGACGGCGTACAGCTCCTGCGGCATGGGCACGTACGCCCACTCCTCGGAACCGGCGGCGGTGTTCAGGCGGCGCACCAGGTCCGCCAGCGCGCCGTCGGCGTTGCCGGGGCTGGCGCCGGTGGAGTCGGTGTCCTCGATCTCCATGAGGGTGACCACGTCGGCGCCCAGGGCGCGGATGGCGGGCACGATCTTGCCGGCCTGCTCCTCGAAGTCCGCGGGGTTCGTCGCCCCGCGGCCCTGACCGCCCAGCGTGGTGAAGTAGTTCAGCACGTTGAACGCGCCGACCCGCACGTCGCCGCCGACGGCCGACGGGGCGGCCGGACGGGTGTTCTGCGGCGCGAAGACGCCGTCGGCGGTGCCGTCCCCCGGCTGCAGGCGCCACTCGGCGAACCCGTACCCCAGCACGAGGGGCTCGGTGAAGCGCACCGCGTCCCCCACGCGCACCGGGGTGCTCGGGGAGAGGTACGGGCGGTCCGTGGTGCCGGTGCGGGCGTTGCTGGCGTCGTCCAGGAGGACCTTGCGGGCGGTGTTGTCGGCGACGACGGCAGCGGCCTCGGGCGTGCCGGGGCGCGCCACCTCGGTGGGCTGCACGAGCAGGCCGCCCTGCGAGAGGGTCAGCTCGCCGTAGGACGTCAGGGCGTAGACCTCGCTGACGGTGAGCTGGTCGGCGGGGGCGACGAGCATCCCCTCCAGGCGCTCGCGGGCGGCGTCGCCGGCGGGCAGGTCCAGGGCGGCGGGCGCGGGCAGGTCGGCCGCGGTGCCCTCGGTGACGACCGCGACGGAGGAGGCGCGGAGTTGCGTCTGACCGCCGAACTCCTGGGCCTGGCCGGTCACGGTGACGGTGTCGCCGAGGTCGACGGCGGCGGAGCTGAAGATGAACACGCCGTCGGAGGTGGCCGGGTCGCCGTCGCCGTCGCGATCCTGCAGGTAGAAGCCGGACAGGCCCGGGGTGTCGCCGACGACGACGCCGGTGACGGCGACCTGCTGCCCGTCGAGCGGGGTCGTCGCCTCCCGGCCCTGGACGGCGCCGATCTCGACGGGGCGGGCCGGGGCGGGCGGCTGCGGCGTGGCGGCGGGGGCGTTGACCGCACCGCGGGTGGCGGCGGCCGGACCGGCCCAGGTGGAGGTGCCGTCGGCGGTGACGGTGCGCGAGAGGGACCGGCCGACGGCCTCGGTGCCCTGCTCGGCGAAGCCGATGTCGGTGCTGGTCGTCCCCGCGGCGGGACCGTTGGCGGCGGTGAACATGCCTTCGTAGGACAGGAACTCGAGGACCTCGCCGCCGCGCACGAGGGCCACGCCGTCCGGCGCGCCGTTCTGGATGCCGTTGCTGGCGTAGTTCACGACCGCGACGGCGGGAGCGGTGGCCTCGGCGGTGACGGCGGGCAGGGCGTCGGTGTCGTAGGTCGACCCGTTGTCGCCGTTGTAGAGCACGATCGACAGCCCGGTGGAGCTGGTGCCGGCGGGCAGTTGGACCTCGACGAACTCGCCGGTGTCGGTGCCGGTGTTGTCGTAGTGGATCTCGGAGATGAACGGGGTGCTCGGCGCGGCCGCGGAGGCGGTGGCGACCGGCAGGCCGAGCGCGGTGAGCGCGGCGCCGGCGACGCCGAGGGCGGCGCAGCCGCCGGTCAGGCGGGCGGCGCGGGTACGGCTGGGCATGGAGGACCTTCCGGAGGGGAGGTGGTTGCGCCGGGACGGTACCCCGCCCCGGGGACACCACGAGCACGGCCGGTGACGCGCCGGTGAACGTCAGGGGACGAGAGGGTGCGCGACGGGCGTGGCGGACGCGTCCCCGGACGCGGGCGCGGGCGCCGCCGCGCTCCACGTCGCCCACAGCCGCGCGTAGCGCCCGCCCGCGGCGACCAGCTCGTCGTGGGTGCCCAGCTCCACCAGCCGACCGGCCTCGAGCACCGCGACGCGGTCGCAGGCGCGCGCCTGGCTGAGCCGGTGCGCCACCACCACGGCGGTGCGCCCGGCCAGGACGGCGCGCGCGGCGACCTCCAGCTCGCGCGCGCCGGCGCTGCCGGCCTCGGCGGTGGCCTCGTCCAGCACCACCAGCGCCGGGTCGCGCAGCACCACGCGCGCCAGCGCGAGCTGCTGCTCCTGCGCGGCGGTCAGCGGGTGCTGCCCGGCGCCGACGCGGGTGCCCAGGCCCCGCGGCAGGGCCGCCACCCACGACGCCGCACCCACCGCCGCCAGCGCCCGCAGCAGCTGCGCGTCGCCGGCGCCGGGCGCGGCCAGCGCCAGGTCCTCGCGCAGGGTGCCGGTGAACACGTGCGCCTCCTGCGTGACGACGCACACGTGCTCGCGCAGCTGCCGCGGGTCCAGCAGCGCCAGGTCGGTGCCGTCCAGCAGCACCCGCCCGCCGCCGGGGGTCAGCACCCCCCCGACGAGCGAGGCCAGCGTGGACTTGCCCGCGCCGGACCCGCCCACCACCGCCAGGCTCGCCCCGGCGGGCACCTCGACGTCCACGCCGTGCAGCACCGGCGGCCCGCCCGGGTGGGCGTGGGTCAGCCCCCGCACCGACAGCGCCGCGGGGTGGCACACCGCGCGGCGCGGCAGCCGCGGCGGCGGCTCGACGTCGGCGACCCCGACCAGGCGGGCCAGCGCGGCACCGGCGCGCTGGACGTCGTCGAAGCTGAGCAGCAGCACGCCCAGCGGCCCGAAGAGGCGGTGGAAGAGCAGCGCGGCGGCGGTGACGTCGCCGACGCTGACCTGCCCGGAGCGCACCAGGTGGAAACCCGTCAGCAGCAGCGAGCACAGCCCCACCGCCTCCGCGGCGTTCATCGAGACCGACAGCCGCGCGAAGACGCGCAGCGCCGCCACGGCCGCGCCCACCCCCCGGCTCGAGGCCCGCTCGACGCGGCCGGCCTGCAGCTCCTCGGCGCCGTAGGCGCGCACGGTGCGCGCCCCGCGCAGCGACTCCAGCACCACCCTCGAGCGCTCGGCGGCCACGGCCCGCTCGCGCGCGTACAGCGGCGCCGCGCGCGGCAGGTAGCCGCGCAGCGCCAGCGCGTAGACGGGGAAGACGGTGCAGAACGCCAGCGCCAGGCGCCAGTCCAGCGCCGCGAACCCGGCCGCGGCCAGCACCACCGTCAGCAGCGAGGTCAGCACGGTGGCCACCAGCTCGGTGGAGGAGGTGAACAGCTCCACGTCCTCGGTCACGCGCGAGGCGACGTCGCCGCCGCCGGCGCGCTCCAGGCGCTGCGCGTCCATGCGCAGCGCGCGGTCGACGACCCGCTCGCGCAGGTCCGCGGCCACCTCCACGCCCAGGCGCTCGGAACGGGCGCGCGAGAGGGCGGCGAAGACGGCGGAGAGCACCGCCACCACCGCCAGCACGGCGAAGAGCACCCACAGCCGCTGCTGCTCGGCCGCGGACGGCGCCGCGGCGGCGGACCCGGCAGCGGACGCGGCGCCCGCCGCGGGTCCCGCCGCGCCGCCGAGGACGTCGGCGACGACGTCGACGACGCGCCCGAGCAGCAGCGGCACCAGGACGAGGCCGGCGCCGGCGGCGGCGGTCGTGCCCAGCGCCGACAGCAGCGTGCGCCGGTGCGCAGCGGCGGTGGCGGCCAGCACCGCGGCGCTGCGCCGGGCACCGGCCACCGGCAGCGCCGCGCCCGCCGCGCCCGCCGCGCCCGCCGCGCCCGCCGCGCCCGCCGCGCCCGTCGCGCTCACCGCAGCACCGCGGCGGCGTAGGAGGGCTCGGCCAGCAGCTCCTCGTGGGTGCCGGCGCGGCACCCGTCGGCGCGCAGCAGCACCACGCGGTCGCAGCGGGCCAGCAGCAGCGGCGACGTCGTCACCACCAGCGTGCTGCGCGCCCCGCACCCCCCGTCCTGCCGAGCACCGTCCCGCCCGCCGTCCCGCCCGCCGTGCCGCAGCGCGCGCAGCCCGGCCGCCACGGCGTCCTCGGTGACGGCGTCCAGCGCCGTGGTCGGGTCGCGCAGCACCAGCACGGGGCGGTCCGCGGCCAGCGCGCGCGCCAGCGCCAGCCGCTGCAGCTGACCGCCCGACAGGTCCGCGCCTCGCTCGAGCAGCGCGGCGTCCAGGCCGCCGGGCCGGGCGCGCACCACCTCGTCGGCGCGCGCCGCGACCAGCGCCGCGTCCAGCACGTGCGGCGCCGCGGCACCGCCGGTGTCCAGCGCCTCGCGCACGGTCGCGCCGAGCAGGGTCACGGTGTGCGGCTCGACGAGCAGACCCGCGGCGCTCGGCGCCGCACCGCCCACGCGCACCGCGCCCGCCTCGGGCGCGCGCCGCCCCGCGAGCACGTCCACCAGGGCGTCGGCGAGGGCGACGTCGGCGGCGACCACCCCCACCAGCTCCCCCGGCTCCACGCGCAGGTCGAGCCCGCGCAGCGGACCCGCGCGCACCCCCTCCACCGACAGCGCCGGCACCCCCGGGAGCGCGGGCGCCGCGCCGGCGGGCGCACCGCCGGCGGGACCGCCCGGCACGCCCGGCGCGGCGGCGAGCACCTCGGCCACCCGGCCGGCCCCGGCGCGCGCGACGGCCAGGCCCTGCACGCACGCGGTGATCGTGCGCACCGGGTCGGCGAGGAAGGCCGCGGCACCGACGACGGTGACCAGCTCGCCGACGTCGATGCGCCCGCGCACGGCCAGCGCGGTGGCCGCCGCCGCGGTGCCCAGCAGCAGCAGGCCCGTGGCCAGCGTGCTGGCGCCGACCACGAGCGCCGTGGCGCCCGCGGCCCCCACGGCCGCGTCGCGCGAGGTGCGGCTGACCGCGCCGTAGCGGCGCACCGCCTCGGGCACACCGCCGAAGCCGCGCAGGGGGCGCGACCCGGCCAGCAGGTCCGCGGCGGTCGCCGCCGCCAGCCCGGCGGCCTCCTGGCGGGTGCGCACGCGCCGCTCCAGGCGCGGGGCCAGGCGCTGCAGGCCCAGCACGAGGGCCGGCACCGCCACCAGCAGCCCCAGCCCCAGCACGACGTCCACCCGCAGCAGCACCACCGCGGACACCGCCGTGCCCACCCCGGCGGAGACCAGGTAGCCCAGCAGCGACAGCACGCCCGCGGCGTGGCGGGTGTCGGAGGTGGCCACGCTGAGCACGTCGCCGTCGCGCAGCGCCGGGGCGCCGGCCGGGCGGTGCAGGGCCGCGCGCAGCACCGCCACCCGCAGGTGGTGCGCCTCGCGGAACTGCGCCCCGTCGAAGGTGAGGAACGCCAGCGCACCGGCGGAGCTGAGCACGGCGAACAGCCCCAGCACGCCCACCACCGACCAGGTGGCCGCGCGCACGTCCCCGGTGGCGACGGCGCGCTCGACGACCAGGCCGACGGCCACGGGCACGAGCGCCTCGCAGACCTGGTGCACGGTGGAGGCGGCGCACCCGAGCAGGCCCGCCCGGCGCCGCCGGCGCAGCACGTCCCGGAGCAGCCGGTGTGGAGCAGTCACGCCCGACGACCCTAGCCCCGTGCAGCAGCCCTGTTGGTTCACGAAAGTCGCGATAACCGGAACTTACATGTGAAAGCCTCGTGTACTCGTCCTCGGCCGCCGACCTCGGCGGAGCCGCCGGCGGCGGGGCGGTGCGCGCACAGCGCCCGGCCGAGGCCGGCGCGGGTCACCGGGCGGCCGCGAGCACCCCCAGCACGGCCTCGGCCACCTCGGGCCGGCACACGAGCAGGTCCGGCAGGCTCGGATCGGGCCGGTTGTAGCGCAGCGCGGAGCCGTCCAGGCGGCTCGCGTGCAGCCCGGCGGCGCGCGCGACGGCGACGGGGGCGGCGGAGTCCCACTCGTGCTGCCCGCCCGCGTGGACGTACGCGTCGGCCTCCCCGTGCACCACCGCCAGCGCCTTGGCGCCGGCGGAACCCATGGGGACCAGCTGCGCACCCAGCTGCTCGTGCAGGGCGTGCGCGAGCGCGGGCGGTCGGCTCCTGCTGACGACCACCCGCAGCGGGCCGGGCGCGCGCGCCGGCACGGGCACCGCGGCGCCCGTGCCGGCGGCGCGGCCGGCCGCGGGCGCCTCGACGGCACCGGCCACCAGGTCGCCGTCCTCCCACAGGGCCACGTGCACGGCCCAGTCGGTGCGCGGCGGCTCGCCGTACTCGCGGGTGCCGTCGAGCGGGTCGACGATCCACACGCGCCGCGACGCCAGGCGCACGGGGTCGTCGGCGGCCTCCTCGCTCAGGACGGCGTCGCGCGGGCGCAGGCGGCCCAGCAGCGCGGCCAGGACCTCCTGACCGCGCGCGTCGCCGCGCGCGCGCAGCTCGGCGGGCGCGACGGCACCGCGCAGCGCGAGCAGCTGCCGGCCGGTCTCGGCGGCCAGGGCCGCGGCCACGCGGTGGTCGTCGGCGCCGGCCAGCCCGCCGGCCACCGCCGCCAGGGCCCCCGGGACCGCGGGGTCCGCGGGCCCGCCGGCGCGCTGCCCGGGGCCGCTCACGGGGCGCTCCCCACCGGAGCGCCCGCCGGGGCGGGGACGACGCGCTCCGGCGGCAGCACGCAGCGGAAACCGAGGTTGGCCAGCGTGGCGTCGGGGTCGTTGCAGGTGCGCGCCGAGACGCGGTAGCGGTTGCAGTACGAGTCGTGGCACAGGAACGAACCGCCGCGCATGGAGCGCCGGTCGCTGCGGCGCTGGCGCGGCGTCCACCACGTGTCGGCGCACCACTCCCAGACGTTGCCCGCGCACTGGTAGAGCCCGAAGCCGTTGGGCTCGTACCAGCGCGCCGGCGCGGTCCCGGCGAAACCGTCCTCGGCGCTGTCGTGCTCGGGGAAGCGGCCCTGCCAGGTGTTGCAGCGGTGCCGCCCCCCGGGGGTCAGCTCGTCGCCCCACGGGAAGCGGCGCTGCTCCAGCCCTCCGCGGGCGGCGCGCTCCCACTCGGCCTCCGTGGGCAGCCGGCCGCCGACCCAGGCGCAGTACGCCTCGGCGTCGAGCGCCGAGACGTGCACGACGGGGTGGTCCCACCGCCCGCGCAGCGTCGAACCCGGCCCCTCCGGCGCCCACCAGCACGCCCCGGGGACCGCCGCCCACCACGGGGCCGCGGCCACGCGCGGCACCTCCTCGCGCAGCGCCGGCGGCAGGGACCCCGCCACGACGAGGGACCAGCCGTGCCGCTCGGCGTCGGTGCGGTGGCCGGTGGCCGCGACGAAGGCGGCGAACTGCGCGGCGGTGACGGTGGTGGCGCCGATGCGGAAGGCCTCCACCCGCACCGGGCGCACGGGACCCTCGGCGTCCAGGGGGTTCACGTCGGCGTCCTCGCTGCCCATGAGGAACGTGCCGGCCGGGACGGGGACCCACTCCCCCGCCGGCGCGCCCGCGGGGGGCGGTGCCGGTGGCGCGGGCGGTGCCGGGACCGCGGGACCCACGGGTGCGGCGTCTGCCCGACTCGCGGCGGGACCCGCGGGCGCCGGGCGCGGCGCGCAGCAGCTCACGCGCGGCCCCCGGCGCCGCCGGTGTCGGGCGCGGCGCTGGCCGGGGAGCGCAACGGCCCGACGATCCCGCGCCCGCTGCTGCGCGGTTCGCGCGGCGGGGCGCCCAGGCGGGCCAGGTGGGCGGCCATGAACCGCGCCGCCACGGCCTCGCCCTCCTCCAGGGAGGGCAGGACGTCCCCGGTGGACTCGCGCCAGCGGTGCAGGCGCTGCGCCAGGTCGCGCTGCAGGTCGGCCACCTCGGGGCGGTCGGCGAGGTTGCTGCGCTCGTGCGGGTCGCTGCGCAGGTCGTACAGCTCGCGCTCGGGGCGCGGGCGGCGGTGCTCCGGCCCGAGGGAGGCCCCCGAGGGGCTGCCGGCGATGTCCAGCGGCAGGTCCAGGCGCGGGCGGGGCGCGTAGCTCTCGATGTAGCTGTGCGTGGCGGTGCGCACGGCGCGCACCGGGTCGTAGCTGTCGTGGAACGTCTTCTGCGTGAACACCTCCGTGCGCACGGGCGGCACGTCCGCGCCGGCGGCCAGCAGCGCGGGCGCGTGGGACAGGCCCTCGACCTCCTCCGGCACCTGCACGCCCAGCACGTCCAGCAGCGTGGGCACCAGGTCCACCCCGCTGAACAGGCCGTCGTGCACGTGCGGCGGGACGCGGCGGCGCCGCGGCGGGCGCACCACGACCGCGATGCCGGTGCCCGCGTCGTACAGGGTCGACTTCGCCCCGGGGAACGCCTCGCCGTGGTCGGTGACGAAGACGACCCACGTCGTCGCGTCCAGCCCGAGCCGCTCCAGCGCCGCCAGCAGGCGGCCGACCGCCGCGTCGGCGACGGCGATGGAGCCGTGGAACGCCGCCAGGTCCTCGCGCACCGACGGGTCGTCGTGCAGGTACCCCGGGACCCGCAGCGCGCCGGGGTCGGCGGACGGGTAGTCCTCGGGCGGGTAGGGGCGGTGGGTCTCGAAGAACCCGGCCGTCAGCAGGAACGGCGCGCGGGGCCCGGGGCCCAGCTGCTCCAGCCACTCCTCGCTGCGCCGCACGACCCAGTCGCAGCGCGAGTCGGTGACGTCGAACTCGTCGAAACCCAGGCGTTCGGGACGGGCCGTCTCGTGCTGCATCCCGAACAGCGCGGTGCGCCAGCCCGCCGCGCTCAGCAGCGCCGGCAGGGTGCGCACGTCGTCGTGGTACTCGAACCCGTGGTGGGCCAGCGCGACGAGGCCGTTGCTGTGCGGGTAGCGGCCGGTGAACAGCGATCCGCGCGCCGGCGAGCACAGCGGCGCGGTGGCGTGGGCGGCGGTGAACAGCACGCCCTCGGCCGCCAGCGCGTCCAGGTGCGGGCTCGGCGCCCCCGCCCCGTAGCAGGACAGGTGCCGGCCCAGGTCGTGCCAGTGCACCAGCAGGACGTCCTCGCGCGGGGCGTCCTCGCGCGCGGGCACGTCGCCCGGCGCGCTCACGCCCGCCCCTCCTCGTGCTGCTCGTGCTGCTCGCGCGCGTGCAGGGCGGCCAGCACCCGCTGCACGAGGTCGTCGAGGTCGGCGCCGGTGGTGTCGATGACGACGTCGGGCGCCTCGGGGGGTTCGTAGGGCGCGTCGACGCCGGTCAGCCCGGTCAGCTGCCCGCTGCGGGCGCGCGCGTACAGGCCCTTGGGGTCGCGCCGCTCGCACTCCTCGACGGGGGTCGCCACGTGGACCTCCAGGAAGGGGATGCCCGCGGCCTCGTTCATCGAGCGCGCGACGGCGCGGTCGGAGCGCAGCGGGGAGACCATCGAGGCGATCGCCACGACGCCGGCGTCGGCGAACAGGCGGGTGAGGTGGCCGACCCGGCGCACGTGCTCGGCGCGGTCGCCCGGGGAGAAGCCCAGGTCGTCGGACAGGCCGTGCCGGACGTTGTCGCCGTCCAGCAGGTACGCCACGCGGCCGGACTCCACCAGCGACCGCTCCAGCGCGACGGCGACGGTGGACTTGCCCGAGGCGGGCAGGCCCGTCAGCCACACCGTCGCCCCGCGCTGCCCGGTGGCCCGCACCCGGTGCTCGCGGCGCAGGGACGAGGGGTGCCAGGTGACGTCCTCGCGGTGGCGCTGCGGCGCCGGGGCCGGCGAGGCGCGCAGCACGGTGCCGGCGCCGACGGTGTCGTTGGTGTGCTCGTCGACGAGGATGAACGCGCCGGTCTCGCGGTTGCGCTCGTAGGGGTCCGCGAGCACGTCGGAGCTGGTGCGCAGGGTGACGGTGCCGATGTCGTTGAGCTCCAGGTGCACCGGGTCGGGGAACTCGTGCAGGGTCTCCGGGTCGAGGCGGTCGTGCAGGGCCTGCACGGTGGCGCGCACGGTGCGGGTGGTGTGCTTCAGGGCCAGCCGGTCCCCCGCGCGCAGCGGCGTCTCGCTCATCCAGCACACGCCGGCGACCAGCTCGCGCGCCGGGACCGGCTCGTCGCCGGCGCGCACGAGCAGGTCGCCGCGGCCGACGTCGACCTCGTCGGCCAGCTCCACCGACACCGACAGCGGGGGCACGGCGACGGTGCGCCCGGGGTCGAGGGTGTCGATCGCGCTGACGCGGGTGCGCACGCGCGAGGGCAGCACGAGCACCTCGTCGCCGGCGCGCAGGGTGCCCGCGGCCAGGCGCCCGGCGTAGCGCCGGCGCCGCCCGTCCTCGGGGCGCGAGACCCACTGCACCGGCAGGCGCAGACCGCCCGCGCCGTGGTCGGGAGCGGTGACCTCCACGTCCTCCAGGTGCTCCATGAGGGTCGGGCCCTCGTACCAGGGGGTGCGCTGGGAGCGGTGCACCACGTTGTCGCCGTGCTTGGCGGCGATGGGCACGACCGTCAGCTCCACCCCGCCCAGCAGCGCGGCCAGCTCGCGCAGCTCCGCGGCGACCTCCTCGAAGCGGGCGCGGTCGAAGTCGACGAGGTCCATCTTGTTCACCGTGGCCACCAGGTGCGGCACGCCCAGCAGGGTCGCGATGCGCGCGTGCCGTCGCGTCTGGCGCACCACCCCGGCGCGGGCGTCCACCAGCAGGACGGCCAGGTGGGCGTTGGAGGCGCCGGTGAACATGTTGCGGGTGTAGCGCTCGTGGCCGGGGGTGTCGGCCAGGATGAAACCCCGCTTGGCGGTGGAGAAGAACCGGTAGGCCACGTCGATGGTGATGCCCTGCTCGCGCTCGGCGCGCAGGCCGTCCGACAGCGCGGCCAGGTCGGGCACCCCGGCGTCGTCGATCACCGCCTCCAGGTGGTCCAGCGGCAGGGAGCCGGTGTCGTGCAGCAGCCGCCCGATGAGGGTGGACTTGCCGTCGTCCACCGACCCGGCCGTGGCCAGCCGCAGCAGTTCGCGCGGCGCCGGTGCACCCATCAGAAGTACCCCTCTCGCTTGCGGTCCTCCATGGCGGCGACGGAGGTGCGGTCGTCCGCGCGGGTGGCCCCGCGCTCGGAGACGGTGGCGGTGCCCAGCTCGGCGATGACGGCCTCGACGTCGGCGGCCTCGGAGCGCACCGCGCCGGTGATGGTCAGGTCGCCCACGGTGCGGTAGCGCACGAGCTCCTCGCGCACCTCCTCGCCCGGCCGCAGCGGCGTGTGCGGCGACTCGGCCAGCAGCATGCCGTCGCGCTCGAACACCCGGCGCCGGTGGGCGAAGTAGATGCTCGGCAGCTCCAGGCCCTCCAGCGCCACGTAGCGCCACACGTCCAGCTCGGTCCAGTTGCTCAGCGGGAACACCCGCACCTGCTCGCCGCGCCGGATGCGCCCGTTGTACAGCGACCACGGCTCGGGGCGCTGAGCACGCGGCTCCCACTGGCCGAACTGGTCGCGGAAGCTGAAGACGCGCTCCTTGGCGCGGGCGCGCTCCTCGTCGCGGCGCGCCCCGCCGAACGCGGCGTCGAAACCGCCCTCGGCCAGGGCGTCGAGCAGGGTGCGCGTCTGCAGGCGGTTGCGCGAGGCACCGGGGCCGTCCTCGCGCACCCGCCCGGTGTCGATGGCCTGCTGCACCGAGGCGACGACCAGGCGGTGCCCGCCGCGCGCCAGGCGCCGGTCGCGGAAGTCGAGCACCTCGGGGAAGTTGTGCCCGGTGTCCACGTGCATCACCGGGAACGGCACCGCTGCCGGTGCGAACGCCTTCTCCGCCAGGCGCAGCAGCACGATGGAGTCCTTGCCCGCGGAGAACAGCAGCACGGGCCGCTCCAGCTCCGCCACCACCTCGCGGATCACGTGGACCGCCTCGGCCTCCAGCACCCGCAGCTCGTCCACGCGCAGCTCGTCGCCGCGCAGCTCGTCCCCGCGGCTGGCGTCCGCGCGCAGCGCGCCGGTGGGCGCCGCCGCGCTCACGCCGCTCCTCCCGCGCCGGCCCGCTCGGAGCGGTAGCGCTCGGCCCACTGCTTCGAGCGGCCGTCGCCCTGCCGGCGCATCGTGGGCGGGGACACCGGCACGCCCGGCAGGCCGACGGCCTCCAGCACGCGCGCCGCGGCGGCGCGCACGTCCGCCTTGAGGTCGTCGAACCCGATGCGCACCGGCTCGATCCCCTCGTCCTCGAACCAGCGCCGCCAGGAGCGCTCCTGCTCGAGCAGGACCGCCTCCAGGTGGGCGATGCCGTCGGCGTGGTAGACCGCGCCGTCGTCGCCGGCCGGTGCGCCGTCGTCGCGCCAGCGCTGCGTCTGCACCGCCCGCCACATCGACACCGCCTGCGCCACGACGTCGGGGCGGTGCACGTGCACGTAGACGGGCTCCTCGCCCAGCAGGTCGGCGACCGCGCTGCGCAGGTCCGTCCCGCTGCGCCCGGGCAGCCCCTCGAGGCGGGCGAGGAGCTCACCCACCTGGTTCCACATGAGCTTGCCGCCCCACACGCCGTTCGGCGTGCGGCCCTCGGCCAGCACCCGCGAGCGCCACTCCACCGGGCCCTCGCTCGGCGGGGAACCCTGCTCCAGGGGTGCGAGCAGGGCCAGCAACCCGGGGTCGTCCACACCGGCGAACCACTCGCGCGGCTGCGGCGGCCGGCCCGAGGTGCGCAGGAACTCGAAGTGCTCCAACGGGTTCCCGGCGACCCCGGTGGAGCGCAGGGTTTCGCACAGGACGGTGCTGCCGCTGCGTTGCGACGCGCACACCAGGTAGGGGCGCAGGGCGGGGGGCATGTCCCCGGAGGTTACCCGCACCGGCCGTGCGCGCACCCCGGTCCGGGAACCCCGCCGCGAACGCCCCTCAGGAACTCCCCGTGCGAGCTCCCGAGCGGGAAACCCTCCAGGAGCTCAGCGGGTCCACCTCCGCGGGGACCCGCGGCGCCGCGGGGCCCGGCACCTCCCGGTCGGCGCGGTGGTCGGCGCGGTGGTCGGCGACGCGTCGGCGGAGACCGGCGTGGCGTCGACGAGGTGTTGACAAGGTGGACGGGGCTGGGCAGTCTCAGGTCCCATGCGCACGGGCGGGCTCCGGCACGGAGTGCTCCTCGTCGCTCGCACGCACGTCGACCTGCGACGCTGTGCGAGCGCGATCTGTTGCGCCGACGCGACCCGCTGACGGCCCTCCCCCCGCGGCCGCCGTCCGCCCCCCGGTCCTGAGCGCGCCCCCGGTCCCCCCGGGTGGTGCCCGGACCCCTCCTCGTCGATCGGCCCCCGCCCGCGCGCTCGTGCGGGCCCCTCGTCGGAAGGCCCCACCCCGTGCGCACCCTCATCGTCCTGGCCGTCGTGGGCCTGTTCGCCCAGCTCGTGGACGGCAGCCTCGGCATGGCCTACGGCGTCACGTCCAGCACGCTGCTGCTGGCCGCGGGCACGAACCCCGCGGCGGCCTCGGCCACCGTCCACCTCGCGGAGATCGGGACGACCTTCGTCTCCGGCGTCTCGCACTGGAAGTTCGGCAACGTCGACTGGAAGGTCGTCGCCCGCATCGGGATCCCCGGTGCGGTGGGCGCCTTCCTGGGCGCCACGGTGCTCTCCAGCCTCTCCACGGAGGTGGCCGCGCCGGTCATGTCCCTGATCCTGCTGGTGCTGGGCGTGTACGTCCTGGTGCGCTTCACCGCCTTCGGCCTGCCCGTCGGTCGGCTGGGCCGGCCGCTGCGCAAGAGGTTCCTGGGACCGCTCGGCCTCGTCGGCGGTTTCGTCGACGCCACCGGCGGCGGGGGCTGGGGACCCGTGGGCACCCCGGCGATCCTGGCCAGCGGGCGGCTCGAACCGCGCAAGACCATCGGTTCGATCGACACCTCGGAGTTCCTCGTGGCCCTGGCCGCCAGCCTGGGGTTCCTCCTCGGCCTGGGGACGCAGGGCGTGAACGCGAGCTGGGCCGCGGCGCTGCTCGTCGGCGGCGTGATCGCCGCGCCGATCGCCGCGTGGCTGGTGCGGCACCTGCCCCCGCGGGTGCTGGGCTCGGCCGTCGGCGGCCTGATCGTCCTGACGAACACCCGCACCCTGGTGCGCAGCGACTGGATCGACCAGGGCGAGAACCCCGCGCGCTTCGCCGTCTACGCGGTGATCGCGCTGGCGTGGGCGGCCGCGGTGGCGTACTCGCTGCGGCAGCACCGCAAGGCGCCCACCGACGTCCACAACGACGCCCGGCGCGCGGCGAGCGTGGCCGTCGGCGAGCCGGCCTGACGGGCACCGCCCCGCGGCCCTCCGACCCCCGCCGTCTCCCGGGCACCCCCTTGCGCTGCGCGGGCGGGTGACCGACCGTGGGTGCCGCCGCGCCAGGGACGGCCGGACGAGGCGGAGGGAGCAGCCAGCGATGGGCCCGCAGCACCCGAGCCACCCGTACCTGTCCCCGCCGCTGCTGCGGGAGCTGGCCGGGCGGTGGGAGGCCCGGCGCGCGGCCGAGCAGGGCGGCGCGCCCGTGGACCCGGCCGACCCGCGGCGGCTGGTCGAGGTGGCTACGCGGGCCGCCGACCGGCGCACCAGCCGCCTCGACGACGTCCTCCCGCCCCTGCCGGGCTCGTACGTGCGCGCCCGCCTGCCGCTGCTCGAGCAGCGCGTGGCGGTGCTGCGGCACCTGCACGACGACGCCGGCGGCCACCCCGTCGTCGGCTACCTCGGGTGCGTGGCCACCGCGCGCGGGCCCGTGTGCCTGGCCATGGTCGGCTCCACCCACCACCGCGCGGGCGGCGACGACCTGCCGGTGGGCGCGGGCACCAGCACCGCGTGGAGCGCCCTGTACGACCTCGTCGAGCAGGTGGTCAGCGACCGCCCCGGCACCCGGGTCGACCCCGCCGCCGCCGAGCGCAGCCGCCAGGACGCCGCGCACCACCCGCGCGGCTACGCCGAGGCGGCCCTGGCGGCCTTCCAGGCCTCGCGCTTCACCGGCCCGCGCACGGACGCGGACGTCCTGCTGCGCGTGCACCTGGCGCAGGAGGACGTGACCGTGCCGGTCACGGACGCCCTGGGCCGCCACGGCTACCAGCGCCTGCACCGGGTGGTCATCGGCACGCCCGTGTGGATCGGCGCACCCGGCGCCACGGGCGCGAGGGGGCAGGTGCGGGCGCCGGTGGCGACGGGCGCCGCGGACCCGGCGCCGGGGGCCGCGCCGGGCGACCTCCGGCGGGCCTGCGACGAGGAGGCGTGGCGCCTGAGCCGCGAACTGCTCGCCGCCCCCGCCCCGGCGCGGGTGACGGCCGAGCGCACCGCCCCGCCGGTGCTCGCCCCGGACGCCTCGACGCCGCGGGCGTTCGCGGAGGTCGCCGCCTGGTACGCCGAGCGCGCCGAGCGCCACGGCCGCCGCCCCGTCACGGCGCTGCGCCCGGAGCGGGCGGCACCGGCGCGGTGGCGGCGCGCGGCGCGGCGGGGCACCGCGACCGCGCCCCGCTCGGCGGAGCGGGCGGCGGGGTGGCGCCCGTTCGCCACCGGTCACCTGCTCGCCCTGCCCCCCGCGCCCGGGGACCGGCCGGCGCGCACGGGGCCGGCCCCGGTGCCCGGCCAGCGCCGCGACCCGGACCTGCGCGAGCCGGACCTGCGCGAGCCGGACCTGCGGGGCCTGCCGGCCTGCTACCTCGTGTGCGCCGACGGCGCGGTCCACCCGGTCGACTACGCGTCGTTCCACGGGCCCGAGGCCGACCGCCTGACCCAGGAGTGGCACTGGCACGAGGAGGACCCCGTGCCGGACGACGCCGACCGCACCGTGCGGCTCGCGCGGGGCGCCGACCCCGGTGCCGACCCGTTCGCCGACCCGGTGCCCCTGGCGCCCGACGCGGCCGTCGTGGAGGCGGCCCTGCTGCAGGCGGCCCTGTGGGCGGCCGGGGCCATCACGCCCGACGCGCGCACCGGTTGATCGTCCGCTCCGCTCGCCGGTCCGGCGAGCGCACTGGCCGCGGTAACCGGAAGTTACGAACGAACGAGGCGGTGCGCCAGGGAGCGGTCCTCGCGGTTCGGGACCCCGCCCCGGGCGCTCAGCCGGCGGTGAGCGCGGAGCGCACCGCGTCGGCGGTGCGCCGGGCCGCCGCGCGCAGGGCGGACGGGTCCGGCCCGGCGGCCAGCACCTCGCGCGAGCTGGCGGCGAGCACGGCGCCGCGCGCGGCGCCGAAGACGGTGCGCAGGTCCTCGGCGGTGGCACCCTGCGCCCCCACCCCCGGCGCCAGCAGCCAGCCGTTGACGGCGGCCAGGTCGATGCCGAGCTCGCCGACGGCGCCGCCGACGGTGGCGCCGACGACGAGGCCCACGTCGCCCACCGGCTGCGCGCCGGCGTTCTCCGCGGCCGCGGCCTCGGCGACCGCGCGCGCCACCGCGCGCCCGTCGGCGTCGCGCGCGTGCTGCACGCCGGCCCCCTCCGGGTTGGACGTCAGCGCCAGGACGAACACCCCTCGCCCGTGCTCGGCGGCGACGTCGAGCAGCGGGCGCAGCGAGCCGAAGCCCAGGTACGGCGAGGCGGTGACGGCGTCGCCGGCCAGCGGGGAGTCGCCGGCGAAGGCGTCGGCGTAGGCGGCCATGGTGGAGCCGACGTCGCCGCGCTTGGCGTCGACGACGGTGAGCACGCCGGCGTCGCGGGCGTCGGCCAGGACGCGCTCGAGCACGGCCAGCCCGCGCGAGCCGTGCCGCTCGAAGAACGCCGCCTGCGGCTTCAGGGCCGCGACGTGCCCGGCGAGGGCGTCGACGACGGTGCGCGAGAAGCGCTCCAGGCCGGCGATGTCGTCGCCCAGGCCCCACGCCGCCAGCAGGGCGGGGTGCGCGTCGATGCCCGCGCACAGCGGGCCGTGCGCGGCGACGGCCGCGGCCAGGCGCGCGCCGAAGCGCTCCCCCGCCGCGGCCGGCACCGCGCTCACGCCCGGAAGCCGTCCCAGGCGGCGGCCAGGGCCGCGGCGTGCTCCTGCAGCGGCGCGACGCTCGTGCCGTGCCCGGCGCGCAGCGCCTCGATGGCCTGCACCGCGGCGGCCAGCTCCTGCACCGTGGTGATGATCGGGGCGCCGACGGCGGTGGAGGCGGCGCGAATCTCGTAGCCGTCGGCGCGGGCCTTGTCCCCCGAGGGGGTGTTCACGACCATCGCGACCTGCCCGGCGCCGATCTGCCCGACGATCGTCAGCTCGCCGCCCTCGCCGGTGCCCTCGGAGTGCTTGCGCACCACGGTGGAGGCGATGCCGTTGCGGCGCAGCACGTCCGCGGTGCCCTCGGTGGCCAGCAGGGTGAAACCGAGGTCGGCCAGGCGCTTGACGGGGAAGACCATCGCGCGCTTGTCGCGGTCGGCCACGGAGATGAAGACCGTGCCGGTGGTGGGCAGGCCGCCGTAGGCGGCGGTCTGCGCCTTGCCGAACGCCGTGGGGAAGTCCGCGTCGATGCCCATCACCTCGCCGGTGGAGCGCATCTCCGGGCCCAGCAGGGAGTCCACGACGTCGCCGCGCGCGGTGCGGAAGCGCGCGAACGGCAGGACGGCCTCCTTCACCGACACCGGCGAGGACGGCGGCAGGACGCCGCCGTCGCCGCGGGCGGGCAGCAGCCCCTCGGCGCGCAGCTCGCGCACGGTGGTGCCGGCCATCAGGCGCGCGGCGGCCTTGGCCAGCGGCACGCCGGTGGCCTTGGAGACGAACGGCACGGTGCGCGAGGCGCGCGGGTTGGCCTCGAGGACGTAGAGCACCCCGGCGGCCAGGGCGAACTGCACGTTGAGCAGGCCGCGCACGCCCACGCCGCGGGCGATGGCCTCGGTGGCGCGGCGCACCCGCTCCAGCTCCGAGCGCCCCAGCGTGGCCGGGGGGATCACGCACGCGGAGTCGCCGGAGTGGATGCCGGCCTCCTCGATGTGCTCCATGATCCCGCCGAGGTACATCTCCTCGCCGTCGAAGAGGGCGTCGACGTCGATCTCGACGGCGTCGTCGAGGAAGCGGTCCACCAGCACCGGGCGCTCCGGGGAGACCTCGGTGGCGGTGGCCATGTACTCCTCGAGCGAGGCCTCGTCGTAGACGATCTGCATGCCGCGACCACCGAGGACGTAGCTGGGGCGCACCAGCACCGGGTAGCCGATGCCGGCGGCGATGGCGCGCGCCTCGGGGAAGGAGGAGGCGGTGCCGTGCTTGGGGGCGAGCAGCCCGGCGCGCTCGAGGACGCGGCCGAAGGCGCCGCGCTCCTCGGCCAGGTCGATCGCGGCCGGGGAGGTGCCGATGACCGGCACGCCGGCCTCCTCCAGCTTCGCCGCCAGGCCCAGCGGGGTCTGCCCGCCGAGCTGGACGATGACGCCGGCCACCGGGCCGCAGCGCGTCTCGGCGTGCACGACCTCCAGCACGTCCTCCAGGGTCAGCGGCTCGAAGTACAGCCGGTCGGAGGTGTCGTAGTCGGTGGAGACCGTCTCGGGGTTGCAGTTGACCATGACGGTCTCGAACCCGGCCTCGCGCAGCGCGAAGCTGGCGTGCACGCACGAGTAGTCGAACTCCACGCCCTGCCCGATGCGGTTGGGCCCGGAGCCGAGGATGACGATGGCGGGCCGCTCGCGCGGGCGGGTCTCGTCCTCCTCGTCGTAGCTGGAGTAGTGGTACGGGGTGGCCGCGGCGAACTCGGCGGCGCAGGTGTCGACGGTCTTGTAGACCGGGCGGATGCCCAGGGCGTGGCGCACCCCGCGCACGACGGCCTCGTCCATGTGCCGCAGCTCGCCGATCTGGGCGTCGGAGAACCCGTGGCGCTTGGCGTGGCGCAGCAGGTCGGCGGTCAGCTCGTCGGCCTCGCGCACCTCCACGGCGATCTCGTCGAGCAGGAAGAGCTGGTCGAGGAACCACGGGTCGATGCGGGTCGCCTCGAAGAGCTCCTCGGGGCTGGCGCCGGCGCGCACGGCGCGCATGACCAGCCCGATGCGCTCGTCGGTGGGCTGGCGCACGCGCTGCAGCAGGTCGCGCAGGTCGCCGGGGTCGCCGGCCCAGGTGAAGGGGGCGCCGCGCTTCTCGGTGCTGCGCAGCGCCTTCTGCAGCGCCTCGGTGAAGTTGCGGCCCATCGCCATGGCCTCGCCGACGCTCTTCATCGTCGTGGTCAGCGTGGGGTCGGCGGCGGGGAACTTCTCGAACGCGAAGCGCGGGACCTTGACGACGACGTAGTCCAGCGTCGGCTCGAAGCTGGCCGGGGTGGAGCGGGTGATGTCGTTGGGGATCTCGTCGAGGGTGTAGCCCACGGCCAGGCGCGCGGCGATCTTCGCGATGGGGAACCCGGTGGCCTTCGACGCCAGCGCCGAGGAGCGTGAGACGCGCGGGTTCATCTCGATGACGATGATGCGCCCGTCGGCGGGGTTGACGGCGAACTGGATGTTGCAGCCGCCGGTGTCGACGCCGACCTCGCGGATGACGGCGATGCCGATGTCGCGCATGCGCTGGTACTCGCGGTCGGTCAGCGTCATCGCCGGGGCCACCGTGATGGAGTCGCCGGTGTGCACGCCCATCGGGTCGAAGTTCTCGATGGAGCAGACGACCACGACGTTGTCGGCGCGGTCGCGCATGAGCTCGAGCTCGTACTCCTTCCAGCCGAGGATGGACTCCTCCAGGAGCACCTCGGTGACCGGCGAGTGGTGCAGGCCCTGCCCGGCGATGCGGCGCAGGTCCTCCTCGTCGTAGGCGAAGCCCGAGCCCAGGCCGCCCATGGTGAAGCTGGGGCGCACCACGACGGGGTAGCCGAGGTCGCCGGCGGCGGCGAGGACCTCGTCCATGGAGTGGCACAGGTGGCTGCGCGCGCTCTCGGCGCCGCAGCGCTCGACGACGCCCTTGAACAGCAGCCGGTCCTCGCCGAGCTTGATGGCGTCGACGTCGGCGCCGATGAGCTCCACGCCGTGCTCCTCGAGGACCCCGGACTCGAACAGGGCGATCGCGGTGTTCAGCGCGGTCTGCCCGCCCAGGGTGGCCAGCAGCGCGTCCGGCTTCTCGCGGGCGATGATCGCCTCGACGGCGGCGGGGGTGATGGGCTCGACGTAGGTGGCGTCGGCCACCTCCGGGTCCGTCATGATCGTCGCGGGGTTGGAGTTCACCAGCACCACGCGCAGGCCCTCGGCCTTGAGCACCCGGCACGCCTGGGTGCCGGAGTAGTCGAACTCCGCGGCCTGGCCGATGACGATCGGCCCGGAGCCGATGACGAGGACCGAGGAGATGTCGGTGCGGCGGGGCATCAGGCGTCCTTCTCGGTGGTGTCGGCGACGCCCGTGTCGTCCACGAGCCGCGCGGCGGGGGTGCCCTCCATGAGGGCGAGGAAGCGGTCGAAGAGGTAGGAGGCGTCGTGCGGGCCGGCGGCGGCCTCGGGGTGGTACTGCACGCTGAACGCCGGGGCGTCCAGGCAGCGCAGGCCCTCGACGACGTCGTCGTTCAGGCACACGTGGCTGACCTCGGCGCGCCCGTACGGGGTCGAGCGGACCTCGCCGGCGCGCCCCTCGACGGCGAAGCCGTGGTTGTGGGCGGTGACCTCCACCTTGCGGGTGGCCAGGTCCATCACCGGCTGGTTGATGCCGCGGTGGCCGTACTTGAGCTTGTACGTGCCGAAGCCGAGGGCGCGGCCGAGCAGCTGGTTGCCGTAGCAGATGCCGAAGAAGGGGATGCGCCGCTCCAGCACCCCCTGCAGGACCTCGATCTCGTGGGTGGCCGCAGCCGGGTCCCCGGGGCCGTTGGAGAAGAACACCCCGTCGGGGGCAGTGCCGCCCGGGCCGGAGGTGAGCACCTGCTCCAGCGAGGCGGTGGAGGGCAGCACGGTGACCTCCACGCCGCGCTCGGCCAGGCGCTGCGGCGTCATCGACTTGATGCCCAGGTCCACCGCGGCGACGCTGAAGCGCCGCTCGCCGGCGGCCGGCACCACGTAGGGCTCGGGGGTGCTCACCAGCGAGGCGAGGTCGGTGCCGGTCATGCCCGGCGCCTCGCGCACGGCGGCCAGCAGCTGCTCGGCGGGGCGCTGCGCGGCCTCGCCGGAGAAGACGCCCACGCGCATCGCGCCGCGCTCGCGCAGGTGGCGGGTCAGGGCGCGGGTGTCCACGCCGGAGATGCCGACCACGCCCTGGGCGTCCAGCTCGGCGTCCAGGTCGCGCCGCGAGCGCCAGCTGGAGGGCACGCGGGCGGGGTCGCGCACCACGTAGCCGGCCACCCAGATGCGCGAGGACTCGTCGTCCTCGTCGTTCCAGCCGGTGTTGCCCACGTGCGGGGCCGTCATGACGACGACCTGGCGGTGGTAGCTGGGGTCGGTGAGCGTCTCCTGGTAGCCGGTCATCCCGGTGGAGAAGACCGCCTCGCCGACCGTCTCGCCCACGCGCCCGTAGGCGCGGCCGCGGAACGTGCGCCCGTCCTCGAGCACGAGCACCGCCGGCCCGCGCGCCCCCCGGGTGGTCGCCTCGCTCACTCCGCACCTCCGCTGTCGTCCGTACCGCTGTCGTCCGTACCGCTCGCCCGGCGCGTGGCGCGCACGAGCTCCTCCACCTGCTGGGCGAAGCGGGCCCCCTCGGCCGGGTGGCGCGGCTTGACGCCGGTGTCGACCACGCGGTCGCCCAGGCGCCAGCGCAGCACCACCAGGCCGTCGGGGCGGCCCACCCACTTGCCCACCATGCCGGGCCCGTGCCCGACGCCGACCACGTCGCGGGCCGGCACCACGAACGAGCGGGCCCCCTGGCGCAGGAAGCCCACCCCCTCGGGGACGAACCCCAGCAGCACCGCGCTGCGGGTGCCCAGGCCGTGCGCGGCGATGCGGTCCAGGGCGTTCTCCGCGTCCGTGGTGGACACGTACACGCCCTCGAGGGCGTCGTGCATGGCCTGCCAGTCGCTGGAGCCCACCGGTCGCGGCAGGGTGCGCTGGCGCAGCGCGCGACCGCGGTAGCCGGTGAACATCATGCGCCACAGCAGCAGCAGCGCCACGAGCAGCACCGCCGCCCAGACGAACCTCACGGCCGGCTCCCCTCCACGTCGCCCCCGGGCCCGCGCCCGCCCTCCCCCTCGACGAGGCGCCCGTCGCGCACCGTGGCGCGCCCGCGGGAGAAGGTGGCCACCACGCGCCCGGGCAGCTCGGTGCCGCGGAAAGGCGAGTTGCGCCCGGCGGTGGCCATCGCCGCCGGGTCCACCGTCCAGCGGGCGGCGGGGTCGACGAGGACGAGGTTCGCCTCGGCGCCGACGGCCAGCGCGCCGTGCCCGGCCAGGCGGCCGATGCGCGCGGGGGCGGTGGACATCCGGTCGGCCACCTCGGCCCAGGTGAGCAGGCCGGTGTCGA
This sequence comes from Kineococcus gypseus, assembly GCF_050871305.1. NCBI lineage: Bacteria > Bacillati > Actinomycetota > Actinomycetes > Kineosporiales > Kineosporiaceae > Kineococcus > Kineococcus gypseus. The sequence goes on from NZ_JBJLRD010000038.1 coordinate 33,612, forward strand.
CCATGGCGTGCTGCACGACCGACAGGGCGGTCTCCAGGCCCGTCATGCCCATCGCGGCGGCGGACCACTCGCAGTCCTTGGCCTCCACCGGGTGCGGGGCGTGGTCGGTGGCGACGACGTCGATGGTGCCGTCGGCCAGGCCCTCGCGCACCGCCTCCACGTCCGCCTGCGTGCGCAGCGGCGGGTTGACCTTGTAGACGGGGTCGTAGCCGCGCACCAGCTCGTCGGTCAGCAGCAGGTGGTGGGGGGTGACCTCGGCGGTGACCCGCACGCCGCGCGCCTTGGCCCAGCGCACGATCTCCACGGAGCCGGCGGTGGACAGGTGGCACACGTGCAGGCGGGAGCCGACGTGGTCGGCCAGCAGCACGTCGCGGGCGATGACCGCCTCCTCGGCGACGCTGGGCCAGCCGCGCAGGCCCAGCACGGAGGAGACGACGCCCTCGTTCATCTGCGCGCCCTCGGTCAGGCGCGGCTCCTGCGCGTGCTGGGCGATCACGCCGTCGAAGGCGCGCACGTACTCCAGCGCCCGGCGCATCAGGACGGCGTCGGCCACGCAGTGCCCGTCGTCGGAGAAGACGCGCACGGCGGCGGCGGAGTCGGCCATGGCGCCCAGCTCGGCCAGCTGCTGCCCGGCCAGGCCCACGGTGACGGCGCCGACGGGGCGCACCCGCACCCACCCGGCCTGCTCGCCCAGGCGCTGGACCTGCTCGACCACCCCGGCGGTGTCGGCCACGGGGTAGGTGTTGGCCATCGCGAAGACGGCCGTGTAGCCGCCCAGGGCCGCGGCGCGGGTGCCGGACTCGACGGTCTCGGCGTCCTCGCGGCCCGGCTCGCGCAGGTGGGTGTGCAGGTCCACCAGGCCCGGCAGGGCGATCAGGCCCGCGGCGTCGAGGACGTCGGCGCCCTCGGGGGCGCTCAGGCCCGCGCCGACCTCGGCGATCGCGCCGTCGCGCAGCAGCAGGTCGGCGACCTCCCCGCCGAGCACGCGCGCGCCGGTGACCAGGGTGGTGCTCACGTCTCGCTCCCGTCGGTCCGGCCGTCCGGCGCCTCGCCGGCCAGCAGCAGGTAGAGCACGGCCATGCGCACGGCCACGCCGTTGCCGACCTGCTCCACGATGGTGGAGCGGGCGCCGTCGGCGGCGTCGGCGGAGATCTCCAGCCCGCGGTTCATCGGGCCGGGGTGCATGACGATGGCGTGCTCGGGCAGCAGCGCGGTGCGGCGCCGGTCCAGGCCGTAGCGGCGGCTGTACTCGCGCGCGGAGGGGAAGAAGCCCCCGCCGCTGCCCGTCATCCGCTCGGCCTGCACCCGCAGCATCATCACCGCGTCGGGCGCGCCGTCGCTCAGCGCCGCGTCGAGGTCGTGGGAGACCGCGCACGGCCAGGTGCCCACGCCCACGGGCAGCAGGGTGGGCGGGGCCACGAGGGTGACGTGCGCGCCCAGGGTGTGCAGCAGCAGCACGTTCGAGCGCGCCACCCGCGAGTGCAGCACGTCGCCGACGACGGCCACGCGCACGCCGGTGAGGTCCTCGCCGGCGCCCCGCCCGCCCGGGCCCGGGCGCAGGTGCCGGCGCACGGTGTAGGCGTCCAGCAGCGCCTGGGTGGGGTGCTCGTGGGTGCCGTCGCCGGCGTTGACCACCGCCCCGCGCGTCCAGCCGGCGTGCGCCAGGCGGTGCGGGGCGCCGGAGGCGGGGTGGCGCACCACGACCGCGTCGGCGCCCATGGCCTCCAGGGTCAGCGCGGTGTCCTTCAGCGACTCGCCCTTGGACACGCTCGAGCCCTTGGCGGAGAAGTTGATCACGTCCGCGGACAGCCGCTTGGCGGCGGCCTCGAAGGAGGTGCGGGTGCGGGTGGAGTCCTCGAAGAAGAGGTTGACCACGGTGCGCCCGCGCAGCGTGGGCAGCTTCTTGATCTCGCGGCGCTGGGTGGCGGCCATCTGCTCGGCGACGTCGAGCACGTGCACGGCGCCGTCGCGGTCGAGGTCGGCGGCGGAGAGCAGGTGGCGCATCAGGACGCACCGCCCGGGGTGCTGATCTCCACCGCGTCGCGCCCGTCGTGCTCGGCGAGCAGGACGCTGACGCGCTCGGCGGAGGAGGTGGGCAGGTTCTTGCCGACGTGGTCGGCGCGGATGGGCAGCTCGCGGTGGCCGCGGTCGACGAGGACGGCCAGGCGCACGGCGCGCGGGCGGCCCAGGTCGTTCAGGGCGTCCAGCGCGGCGCGCACGGTGCGCCCGGAGTACAGGACGTCGTCCACCAGCACCACGACCCTGTCGTCGACGCCGCCGGCGGGCAGCTCGGTGGGCAGCAGGCCCCGGGTGGGGTGCCGGCGCAGGTCGTCGCGGTACATGGTCACGTCCAGGGAGCCCACGGGCACCTGCGCGCCCTCGACCTGCGCGATGCGCGCGGCCAGCCGCCGCGCCAGCGGCACCCCGCGGGTGGGGATGCCCAGCAGGACCAGGTCGCCGGGGCCCTTGTTGGCCTCCAGCAGCTCGTGGGCGATGCGCGTCAGCGCCCTGGAGACGTCGGCCCCCTCGAGGAGCACGCGCCGGGCAGCGGTCACCACCGACCTCCTTCCCCGCCTCACGGGACGGATCCTTAAAGGACGTCTGGGGCGGCCCGGTGCACCGGGCCGCGGTCGTCGCCACCCTACAGGGGGCCGGTGGTGCCCGTGCGGGGCGCTCCCACCTCGCGATCACTGTCGTTGTGAGATCAAGCGCTCACATGGAGTAACAGGTCGAGTGCCGGGAGGGTGGAAATACCCCGTCGGGACGCTGCCCACGGGGGGTCGGCTTGACGAAGGTCTTCACGCTCCGTGACGATTCTGGCATGGCATCGGACTACTCCCGCGCACTCGGATCGCGCCTTCGCGCCATCCGTACCCAACAGGGGCTGTCCCTGCACGGCGTCGAAGAGAAGTCCGAGGGACGGTGGAAGGCCGTCGTCGTCGGCTCCTACGAGCGCGGCGACCGTGCGGTGACCGTCCAGCGGCTGGCTGAGCTGGCCGACTTCTACGGGGTCCCGGTCTCGGCCCTGCTCCCCGAAGGCGCCCCGCAGGGCAGCACCGAGCCGCCGGCGCGGCTCGTGCTCGACCTCGAGCGCCTGCAGGAGGTGCCCGCCGAGAAGGCCGGGCCCCTCGACCGCTACGCGAAGACCATCCAGTCCCAGCGCGGCGACTACAACGGCCGGGTGCTGAGCATCCGCGCCGACGACCTGCGCACCCTGGCCGTCATCTACGACGTGCCGGCCACCACCCTGTGCGACGAGTTCATCGCCTGGGGGGTGCTCAACCCCGACGCCCGCCGCGCCGTCGAGCACGGCTGAGCGGGCACGCACCGCACGCACGACGGCCCGGTCACCCCGCGGGGGGTGGCCGGGCCGTCGTGCGTGCGGCCGCCGTGGCGGCGCGGGGCGCCTCAGGCCGTGAGGGTCTCCTTCAGCTCCGCCACGCGCGCCAGCAGGCCGTTGACGAACTTCGGCGACTCGTCGGTGGACAGCTCCTGGCTCAGCGCCACGGCCTCGCTGATGGCGACGTGGTCGGGCACGTCGTCGGCGTGCAGGACCTCCCACACGCCCATGCGCAGCACGGCGCGGTCCACCGCGGGCATCCGGTCGACCGTCCAGCCCATGGAGTAGGTCGAGAGCACCTCGTCGATGCGCGCCAGCTCGGCGACCACGCCCTCGACGAGGGTGACGGCGTAGTCGCCGACCGGCGGGTCGGCCCGCAGGATGCGGTCCCTGAGCACCGACAGCGGCTCCAGGCCGCGCTGGTCGGCCTCGAAGAGGACCTCCAGGGCGCGGCGGCGGGCCTTGCGGCGGGCGGCCACGTCAGCTCACGCGGCCGAGGTAGTCCCCGGTGCGGGTGTCGACCTTGACCTTGGTGCCCTGCTCCAGGAAGAGCGGCACCTGGATCTCCGCGCCGGTCTCGACGGTGGCCGGCTTGGTGCCGCCGGTGGAGCGGTCGCCCTGCAGGCCCGGCTCGGTGTAGGTGATCTCCAGCACCACGGAGGTGGGCAGCTCCACGTACAGCGGGGTGCCCTCGTGGGTGGCGATGATCACCTCCTGGCTCTCCAGCATGTAGTTCGCGGCGTCGCCCACCGTGGCGGCCGCGACGGTGATCTGGTCGTACGTCGAGGAGTCCATGAAGACGAAGTCCTCGCCGTCCTTGTACAGGTACTGCATGTCGCGCTTGTCGACCGTCGCGGTGTCGACCTTGGTGCCGGCGTTGAAGGTGCGGTCGACGACCTTGCCGGAGAGCACGTTCTTCAGCTTGGTGCGGACGAAGGCGCCGCCCTTGCCGGGCTTGACGTGCTGGAACTCGACCACCGACCAGAGGTTGCCGTCGAGGTTCAGCACGGTGCCGTTCTTCAGGTCGTTCGTCGATGCCACGTCGTCTCTCAGTCCGTCTCGTCGTCCGTGCGCGTCCCGCGGGCCGGGACCGGGCGCGGGGGTGGTTGGCCCCATCGTACCGAGGACGGGGAGCGCCGGGCCGCCCGCGCGCCCCGGGGCCTACGGTCGGGTGCCGCACGTGCCGATCACTCCTCGTGCACCCCGCCCCGCGCTGGTCGCTGCCCGCGGCCCCACCGCCCCGGCTGGCCGCCGTGGCCCGGGCCCGCTCCGTCCTGCTCGCCGCCGCCGCGCTCGTGCCCGCGCTGGTGCACCTGCGCGACGGCGCCCTGCCCGGTGACTGGCCCTTCCTGGCCGGCGGCGTCGAGGTGCTGCTGGGCCGCTCGGGCACCGCGCCGCTGGACCTGTACGCGGCCTCGCCCGCCACCCAGATCGGCCCGCTGCCGCTGCTGGTGGCCGCCCCGCTGGTCCTGCTGCCCGCCCCGGTCGGCCCGGCCCTGCTGGTCGCCCTGCTGGCGCTGTGCCTGCCCGCGTGCTGCGCGCTCCTGGAGGGGAGCGCCCGTGCGGCGCTCGGCGACTCGCCGTGGGTGCCGTGCGCCACCCTGGCGGGCGGGCTGTTCGCCGCCGTCTACTGGTGGCGGGTGGCCGCGGAGTACGCCCACCCCGAGGACGTGCTGGTCGCCGTCGCCCTGTGCGCCGCGCTGCGGCACCTCGCGCACGGGCGCGCCGGCGCGGCAGCCGTGCTGCTGGGGCTGGCGGCGTCGGGCAAGCCGTGGGCGGTGGGGCTGGTGCCGCTGGCCGCGGCGGTGCCGGGCGGCGGTGCACCGCGGTGGCGCTGCGCCGCCGCGGCCGCGCTCGTCGCGCTCCTGCCCTGGCTGCCCTTCCTGCTCGGCTCGCCGGACACGCTGGGGGCGCTGGGCGGCTTCCGGGTGGACGTGTGGCACACCTCGCCGCTGGGGCTGCTGGGCGTGCCGGCCGGGCCGGTGCCCGGCTGGGTGCGCCCGGCGCAGTTCGCCGCCGCCGGGCTGACCTGCGCGCTGGCCGTCGCGCGCGGGCGCTGGGAGCTCGGCGCCGTCGGTGCGATCGCCGCGCGCCTGGCCCTGGAACCGCAGGCGTGGGACTACTACTTCGCCACGCTGGTGGTGGCCGCGCTGGCCGCGGACGTGCTGCGCCGCCGCCACCGCGGCCCGTGGCTGACGATCGCCGCGGTCGTCGTCCTGCACGACGCGCGCTGGCTGGCCGACGGCGTCGCGGTGGTCGCCGCCCTGCAGGCGCTGCCGCTGGTGGTGGTGCTCGCGCTGCTCGTGCCCGGCGGGAGCGGGCGGAGGGCGGTGGCGCCGTGCTGAGGCTGGCCGCGCGCCTGCTGCACCACCGGCACCTCGTCGTGGCGGGTGCGGCGCTGGCGGTGGTGCTGACGAACCTGGTGGTCTCCGGGGCCCCGGACGACTGGTGGTACTTCCAGGAGGCCGCGCGGGTGCTGGCCGGGCGCGACCCGCAGGTACACCCGTGGGAGTTCTACGCGGCGCACCCGGGCACGTGGATCGGTCCGCTGCCGCTGCTGGTGGCCACGCCCCTGGGGCTGCTGCCCGACGCGGTGGGCGGCTGCGCGGTCGCCGTGCTCAGCGGGCTCGCGCTGGGGGTGCTGACGCGCACCGCCGAGCGCTGCGCGCAGCTGCTGGGCGCCCCGGCCGGTGCGAGCCGGGTCGCGGTGCTCGTCGGCGGCTGCCTGGCCACGCCGGTGTGGACGGAGTTCTGCACGACCTACACCCACCCCGAGGACGTGGCCGTCGTGCTGCTGGGCGCCCTGGCGCTGCAGGCGCTGCTGGAGGGTCGGGCGGGCGCGTGCGGGGTCGCGCTGGGGCTGGCCGCGGGCGGCAAGCCGTGGGCGGTGGGCCTGCTGGTGCTGGTGCTGGCGCTGCCCACCCGGCGCGGGCGGCTGCGTGCCGCGCTGGCGGGCGCGCTCGCCGCGGGCCTGCCCTGGCTGCCCTTCGCGCTGGTGCCCGGCGCGCTCTCGGCCGTGGGATCCTCCACCGCGCGCGTCTTCGGCGGCACGCCGCTGGGGGTGGCCGGGTGGGCCGACGAGGTGTACCCCACCACGGCGCGGCTGACGCAGTTCACCTTCGCCCTGGTGCTCGTGCTGGCCGTGGGCGTGCTGCGACGGCGACCGGAGGCCGCGCTGTTCGCCTGCGTGGCCGCCCGGCTGCTGCTGGAGCCGCAGGTGCTGCACTACCACTGGGCCTCGCTGGCCGGTGCGGCCGTGCTGGTCGACGCCGCGGCGCGCCGTCGCGCACCGGTGCTCTCGCTGCTGGTGGCCGCCGCCTACCAGGGAAGCCGCACCGTCGGCGAGGAGTGGGCCCTGGCGGCCGCGCAAGTGGTGCCCTTCGCCGCGGTGCTCGTGCTGCTGCTGGCGCCGGGGCCGGCGGGCGCACCGGCGCCGACCGTGGCCGTCGTCCCCCACCCGCGCACCGGCCGGGTCGCCGGCCGGCGAGCGCGCCTCAGCCGGCGCTGATCTCCGCGTACGCCGCCTGCAGCAGGGCCGGGTCCGGGCCCTCCAGGCGCCCGGGGCGCCCGATGCCGTCGAGCACGACGAAGCGCAGCAGCGCCCCGCGGGACTTCTTGTCGCGCCGCATGGCCTCCAGCAGCTGCGGCCAGCGGTCCCCGCGGTACGTCACCGGCAGGCCCAGCGAGCTCAGCACGGCGCGGTGCCGCGCGGCGTCGGCGTCCGAGAGGCGCCCGGCCACCCGGGCCAGCTCGGCGACGTAGACGAGCCCGACGCTGACGGCGGCGCCGTGGCGCCACTGGTAGCGCTCGACCAGCTCGACGGCGTGGGCGAAGGTGTGCCCGTAGTTGAGGATCTCGCGCAGGTCGGACTCCTTGGGGTCCTCGCCCACCACGCGCGCCTTGACCGCGATCGCCCGCTCCATCAGCTCCGCCAGCACCGGCGAGCGCGGGTCGGTGGCCGCCTCGACGTCGGCCTCGACGAGCTCGAGGATGCGCTCGTCGGCGATGAAGCCGCACTTGACGACCTCGGCCATCCCGGCGCGCAGGTCGTTCGGCGGCAGGGTGTCCAGCGCGTCGAGGTCGCACAGCACCCCGGCCGGGGGGTGGAAGGAGCCCACGAGGTTCTTGCCCTCGGCGGTGTTGATGCCCGTCTTGCCGCCCACGGCGGCGTCGACCATCGCCAGCAGCGTGGTGGGCACCTGCACCACCCGCACCCCGCGCAGCCAGGTGGCCGCCACGAAGCCGGCCAGGTCGGTCACCGCTCCCCCGCCCACGCCGACGACGGCGTCGGAGCGGGTGAAGCCGGACTGGCCCAGCACCGTCCAGCAGAACGCCGCCACCTGCGCGGTCTTGGCCTCCTCGCCGTCGGGCACCTCCGCCAGCACCGCCTCCAGGCCCTGCGCGGCCAGGTCGTCGCGCACCGCCTCGCCGGTGGCGCGCAGCGCGCGCGGGTGCACCACGAGCACCTTGGCGACGCGCTCGCCGAGCAGGCCGCGCAGGCGCCCCAGCAGCCCGCGACCGACGAGCACGTCGTAGGGGGCCTCACCGGGCACGGTGATGCGGGTGGGCTCGCCGGTGACGCTCTCGGCGCCGGTCTTGCTCATCGGTCCTCCGGGTCGGGCTGGGTGGTGTCGCCGTCGAGGCGGGCCAGGACCTCGCGGGCGACCTCCTCGGCCGTGCGCCCGTCCGTGGCCACGCCGACGGTAGCGACCTCCTCGTACAGGCGCTGGCGGGCCGCGTGCAGCTCGGGCAGGTCCGGGCGGCGCAGCACCGGGCGGCCGGGGTCGTCGCCGGTGCGCGCACGGGCCTGCTCCAGGCCCACTCGCAGGTGCACCACGGTGTGCGCGCGCAGCCGCTCACGGGTGGCGGCGCGCCCGCAGGCGCCCCCGCCGAGGGAGACGACCGCCTCGCCGCCGGCGAGGACGTCGGCCACCGCGCGCTCCTCGAGGTCGCGGAAGGCCTCCTCGCCGTCGGTGGCGAAGACCTCGGCGACCGGCCGGCCGGCGCGCTGCTCGACCACGTGGTCGGTGTCGGTGAACGGCAGGTGCAGCTCGCCGGCGAGCAGGCCGCCGACGGTGGTCTTGCCCGCGCCCATGAAGCCGACGAGGACGATCACGGGCGCTCTCCTGCGGGTGGGCGGCGGGCTGGCCGCCCGATCCTAGGCCGCCTCCTCCGCGGCGCGTCCGGCACTCACCACCGCTGCTCCGAGCGGGTGGCGCTGCGTGCGCTCCCGGAGCAGGGGGCTCACGAGCGCGCGAGGGTGTCCACCGGCGGTGGGCCACCGGTGAGCCACCCGTGGGAGGCGGGAGACGGAGGGGTGGGCGTGGAGCAGGTCGAGCAGGAGGCGTTGGACGTCGTGACGACCAGCGTGGACGGCAGGCACCACGCGCGCCGGCGCGGTCACCGCGAGCTGGAGCCGGCTCCCTGGCTCGATGGCGCCGGGCACCGCGTCCTGGACCTGGCGCGCGACGGGCGTACGGCCCTGCTGCAGAGCAGCACGGTTAACAGACCGTTGCAGAAGTTGGTCTGAAGCTCTGGCGTGTCGCGCTGAGCCAGGCGCAGCCTGGATCGCATGGCCACCGACGCCTCTGTTCAGCCTCGTCAGCTGATCACCGACGAGCTGTGGGAGCT